>JAFGUR010000241.1 GCA_016938425.1 Fusobacteriaceae bacterium | reverse complement strand
TATATTATTAATTTCTCTTTTTTCATAAAAAAATGTTTCTGATTCTACCTCTTTAAAATTATTTTTTTCTAGTACTGCCTTTAATTTTTTCTGATTAAACCCATTATGCCCATCAAAATCAGGAAAATTATGATGAAAACTTCCATCTTCTTCATCTAAATCTATTATGCATAACTTTCCTTCATTTGTTAAAAGCTTACTCAACTTGTTTATTGCCAAATCAATATCTTTTATATGGTGTAATGCCATTGAGGTATAAATTAAATCGTATTTTTCTTCAATATCTTCATTCATTATATCTATATGTCTTGTTTTTATATTGGCAGTTTTGTATTCTTTTATTTTAAGTTCTGCTATTTCTAGCATATTTTTTGAAGAATCAATTAAAGTTAAAGTTTTAAAATTATCATATAATCCAAAACTCACTAACCCTGTTCCACAGCCAAATTCCATAACATTCATATTAATATCTATTTCTATTTTTTCTTTTATTTTATTTGCAATTTTTTTAGCTCTATCAATTCTAAATTCTGTATCCCATTTTTTTGCATATTCTTCAAAATACATATTTTTTCTCCTTTAAATTTCTTATTTATAATCTAATTCCATTTTGTTTATTCTATTAACAATATCCTCAACAGTTTCTTTTAACTCTTCTCCGATTTTCATATACTCATCCTTGTCATTTTTTAAATAAACAAGAGCATAGTATATAGGTTTATATCTGTCTTTAATGTTAAATTTATTCTCTTCAAATAATTTAGATAAATAGTTATATTGTCCCTTAGCCATTAGCATAAGTAAAAAATCCATTATATCTTGAGGAAATTCTTCAAAAACTTCTTCATTCGTCATAAATTCTTTAGACATCTCTATTGCTTCTTCTATTTCATCATTCCAAAGAAGTATCATTGCAAAAGTATGAATAGTGTAAATGCTTTTAATGGAACTTACTGCTTTTCTACTTAAATCTAGAGCTTCTTCTCTATTCTGCTTATTCGTATAATAAAACCATGCCAAACTATTGTATGCTTCTTTTATTCCTTCTTCAATTGCTTTCTTATAATATTCTTCGGCTTCTTCTAACTTTCCTTGCTCATCATATAAGGATGCTAAATTGAAATTTGCCTTTTTATCTTCTTCTCCTATTGCTTTCTTGTAATAGTATTCCGCTTCTTCTACTTTATCTTGATTATTGTACAATAATCCCAAATTAAAATTTGCTTCTTTTATTCCTTTTTCTATTGCTTTCTTGTAATATTCTTCGGCTTCTTCCAACTTCCCTTGGTTATCATATAAGAGACCTAAATTAAAATTTGCTTCTTTATCTCCTTCTTCTATTGCTTTTTTATAATATTCTTCCGCTTCTTTTAACCTTGCTTGCTTATTATATAAATTCCCTAAATTATTGTATGCTTCTTTTATTCCTTCTTCTATTGCCTTTTTATAATACTCTTCAGCTTCTTTTAACCTTGCTTGGTCATCACACAACAATCCCAAATTATTGTATGCTTCTATGTTCCCTTTTTCTATTGCTCTCTTGTAACACGCTTCAGCTTCTTCTACTTTACCTTGACTATTGTATAAGAATCCCAAATTAAAGTTTGTTTTTTCAATTCCCACATCTATTGCTTCCTTATAATAGCTTTCTGCTTCTTCTAGCTTTTCTTGTTTATAACATAAATTCCCTAAATTGAAATTTGCTTCTATATCTCCTTCTTCTATTGCTTTTTTATAATATTCTTCCGCTTCTTCTAATTTCCCCTGTATTTCATACAAAACACCCAAAACATTATCTATTCCGCTTTCTTTATTTTTTATTAAAAGCCCAATTTCTATTGCTTTTTTATAATCTCCATTATTAGCATACTCTATGAAAGAATTTATTTTTCCCTCGTCGTCTATTTTCTTTTTATCTGGACTATTTGATAATTTTTTTAAATATTTTTTATCCTCTTCATTTATACACAACTCACTTAATTTAATCATTTCATTTTTCAATCTTTCTATTTCATCATCTTCATGTTTTACAAAATATAAAGCTTCTGCCATAAAAAGTGTAGTTGTTCTGTCAAATCTATTGTTTTTTAATGCTTCATTGTGTTTTTCCATTCTATTTTTAAAATCATTTTTATCATACCATAACTCAAAAAATTGAACTAACCATCTTACTCTATTTCTTTCTTTTTTTCTTCCATATCTCATTAGATACCAAATATTAAAAAACCTTTCTTTTATTTGATATAAATTATTTTTACCCAAAGATTTTTTTTCTATTATTTTATTTTTTTCCAATTGCTGTAACTGTGCAGATACTAATTTACTTTCTCCTCTTATTTTTTCAGCTATTTCTTTTGTTCCTATTGCATCCCAATTAAGAGCTACAATATTAACAATTTCTTGTTGTTTCGTAGGTAAGTCATCCATTCTGTGTTTATATAATGGCGTTACTCTATCTAAAAGCATTTCTAAATTTTTAAAAGAATTTCCACTTTCATCATCTATAAAAATCTCAAATAGTAAGGCTACTGTCCTAGGTACTCCATCTGTTAATATTCTAAGTGACTCTATTCTTGCAAAATCATTATTAATCATATTTTCTATTTTTTCTTTACATTTGCAACTTTCTCCAAGTTGCAATAAAAAATCTATCATTTCTTCTGTATTCAAACCACTAAGGTTACGTATCTTAAAAAATTCAAAAAAAGGCTTATCATATCTATATGTATTTTCCAAAACCACAGAAGAAGCACCTATTATTCTAATATTAGCGTCCGTCATTAAAACTTCTCTAAATCTTCTTTCTTCTTGTTCACTTAATTTTGAAAGAATATCTCCAAAATTATCTATAAATATAACCAGTTTTCTTCCACTATTATCCAAATATCTTTTTAAAATCAGATAACATTCTTCCTCGTAGTTTTTTGAAGAACTTTTTTTATCCATTTCATCATAAATTCCTTCAAATTCTTCTAATTCTTCTTCATCTTCTAGATATTCTGCTATTTTTTCCCAAAGTCTATAAATAGTTGATACTCCATATTCCTCTTCATTAAAAATTATTGGGATAAGCCATTTATTAAGTTTTTCATTCCTCTTTACTTCATAATATAATCTAAGTAATAAAGTTGTTTTCCCACTTCCTCTTTGAGCTTGAATAAGATAATGTTGTGGTGGAGATTTCATGTCATCTGCCAAAATATCTTTAAAAATTGAATCAAATTCTTCTTTTCTTATAACAAAGTTTTCTACCAAATCTTTTTCACTAATATTTGCTGGATTATAAAGACTAATTTGCAACATTTCTATACCACCATACCTTCAAAATAGGAGAATTAAATTTATATTCTTTTATATTCTCTTCGTTATTTAAATATCCATCATGTTTAAGTTCATTTAATACCTCTTTATAATCAACATTATCCATGCTATATTTTTGAGAAACATTAAATATTTCAGAACTTGATATTTTATCATTTTCAGATACAAAATTTAAAATTTCCTTTGCAAAATTATACTCATCCTTATTTAAACTTCTTAACCTTTCATGCCAATAAGAATAATAGGTTCTATGTTCCAACATTTTTTCAAAAGCCATTTCTATTTCTTCTTTTTCTATAACAACTGCTACATCTCTTTTGCTTTTCATTTGGTCAATTTCATCTACAAGAATTTGAATATAATATGGTATTAACCACTCCATTTTTGTTATTATATAATTTATTACATCATCATTAAAAACCAATCCTGAATCTTTTGTTATTTGATTTATTAATCCTTTTGTTTCTTCATTATCCAAAGGATTTACCTTTAAAGATACTAAATCATTAATGTCATTTGTTCTTTCAATTTTCGAAACAACATTTTCTAAGCCTATTGAACCAGCATAAACATATTGAATACTTTTAGTAAAATCTTTTTGCCTTAATTCTCTATTCATTTGTAAAAAATTAACTGCTCTCTCTTTGCCTTCATTTTTTAATATATTTTGAACAGTTTGAGCATATTCGTCAATCATTATAACTAGCTTTTCATTTTCCAAATTTAATTTTTCAAAAAAATCTATAAGTTCGAAAAAATAATTTAATTCTTTATCACTTAGCGTTACTCCATCTTTTCCAATTCCATCGATTTTACTTAAAAACTTTTTTATGGAAACTGTATATTTTTTTAAACTTTCAAATTCTCTTATTATTGTATTCAAAAGCTTTTTAAAAAATTCATTTCCACTATTAACTGACTCCGTATTCAAATAAATTATCCTATAATCTTTTGGAGGATTTTCCTTAATATAACTCATAAGTGAAGTTTTGCCCACTCTTCTTGGTGCAGAAATAAGAATATTTCTCCCACCCTCTATTTGTCTCAATATTTTTTCTATTTCTATATCTCTTTTAAAGAATTTATCCCCTCTAGCTACCTGTCCGACAATTGTATTAGCTCTCATTTTAATCATCCTTTCTCGTTTTGTTATGTATACTTCAAGTATATATGGCAAAAATATTTTTGTCAATATTTTTAACAAAAATATTTTTGTCATATAAATTAACAAATTTAATTTTGTCAAAATATAATTGCATATAAAAAGCATGGTTATCCATGCTTTATCTCTTGTATTCATCTATCCACATTTCACTTTTTCTTTTAATTCTTTGAATTGCATTATCTACAGATTTCACTTTTTTATCTAATTTTGCGGCAATATCCTTATAAGTCAAGCCATTTACCATAAAATTAAAAACTGTTGTTTCAAAAGTACTCAAGTTAGATTCTAAATAATCTTTTAGCCCTGTAACTTGTTCTTTTGTTAAATATAATTCTTCTGGGCTATAGGAAACATAAGATTCAAGACCTTTTGTGTAAATAAGTTCTTTATTTTCATCACTTTCACTAGTTATTCCTACAGCTGTGTTTAATGCCATGTTCTTTTGAGAGTTCGCTGATTTTATAGCTGTTATTAATTGTCTTTTAATACATATTGATGCAAAAGTTTTAAAGGAAGCTAATCTTTCCTTGTCGTATCCTCTAATCGCTTTAAGAAGTCCAATCATTCCTTCTTGGATTAAATCTTCTTTATCTGCGCCCATTAAAAAATAATTTTTAGCTTTTAAAAAAACAAAGTTTTCATACTCTTCGAATATTTGTGCCATTGCCTCAGAGTTACCATGTTGCGCTTCGTGAATAATTTCATCATCTATATCTCTAATAATTCCCATTAAACACACTCCCATACCCTATTTTGAAATTTCAGATAACAATATTCCCCCTGCTACCGATACATTTAAAGAATTAATTTTACCTTTCATTGGTATTTTAATTAAAATATCACAGTTTTCTTTAATCTTATTTTTAATTCCAAAACCTTCACTACCTAAAACTAACGCTGTTTTATTAGGATACTTTTCTTCGTAATAGTACTTAGCTCCGTCTGCTTCTGCCCCATAAATCCAAAAATCTAGCTTTTTTAATCTTTCCATTGTTTGAGACAAATTAGTTACTTTTATTATTGGTACATGTTCTATTGCTCCTGTAGAAGTCTTTACAACTGTTTCATTAATATCCACTGCTCTTCTATCCGGAATTATAATCCCACTTATTCCAAAAGCCTCTGCGCTTCTTATTAAAGCCCCAAAATTTCTTGGATCTTGTATACCATCAAGAATAAGAACTACACTTTTCTCTTCTCTAACTAATTTTTCTTGAAACTCTCCAAATTCCATATAATAATCATAATTTTCTATATAAGCAATAATTCCTTGAGAATTCTCTTCTCTTTTGTCAGAATATTTGATTTTTATATTAGCTTTTGATGCCAATTTTTTGATTTCATTTAATTTATCTTCTTTTATTCCCTTAAAAATTTCCAAATACTCAATATTTTTACCATTTTTCAGAGCTTCTGTTACTGGGTTAACACCGATTAACTTTTCCATCTAAACTCCTTCTACCTTTATTCTCTCAATATGAGCTCCCAATTTTATCAACTTATCTTCTAAAATTTCATACCCTCTATCTATATGATAAATTCTTGTTACTATTGTTTCTCCTTCAGCAAATAGTGCTGCAATAACTAAACTAGCTCCTGCTCTTAAATCACTAGCCATAACTTCTGCTGAATCAAATTGTTTTACCCCTTCAATCCAGGCGCTGTTTCCATCTGTTTTTATTTTAGCACCCATTCTATTTAATTCTGGAACATGCATAAATCTATTTTCAAATATTGTTTCTTTAATTTCAGACGTTCCTCCTACTAAAGTCATAAGAGTCATCATTTGAGCTTGCAAATCTGTAGGAAATCCTGGATGAGGTAAAGTTTTTACTCTGACAGGTTTTAAATTTTCAATGGCTGTTTCTATCCACATTAAATCTTTATCTTCTTTTATTTCACAACCCATTTCTTCTAATTTCGCTAAAAATGAATCTAAATGTTCTCTTATTGCTCCTCTAACTTTAACTTTCCCTTTTGAAAGTATTGATAAAACCAAATAAGTTCCAGCCTCTATTCTATCTGGTATTATTGTATATTCTCCTGGAGTTAATTTTTCAACTCCTTCTATTGTTATTTTACTTGTTCCTATCCCTGTAATTTTAGCTCCCATTGAAACTAAGAAATTACATAAATCTTCAACTTCTGGCTCAATTGCTGCATTCTCTAAAACAGTAGTTCCTTTTGCTTTTACTGCTGCCATAACTATATTTTCTGTTGCTCCCACTGAAGGAAAGTCTAAAACAATTCTAGCTCCCTTTAGCTCTTTTGCATTTGCTTCAACATATCCATGATGAATTTGAATTTCACACCCCAAAGCTTCAAATCCTTTTAAATGTAAATCTACAGGTCTAGCTCCTATTGCGCAACCTCCTGGTAAAGAAACTTTTGCTTTTTTCTCATGAGCTATAATTGGTCCCATAACTGTAAATGAAGCTCTCATTGTTTTAACTAAATCATAAGTTGCTTCTACACTGTCAAGTCCTGTATTTACTACTTTTAATGTATTTTTATCAAGATTTTCTACTTGTAAACCTAATTTTTCTAATACTTTTGACAATGTTTTTATATCTTTTAATGCTGGAACATTCTTCAAAATATATGTTCCTTTTTCAACTAATGTTGCACATAGAATAGGTAATGCTGCATTTTTTGCTCCTCCTATTTCTATTACTCCCTCTAAACTTTTTCCTCCTACAATTCTGTAAGCGTCCATTAATTACTTCCTCCTATTATTTTCTTTCTCTGCTTTACAAATAGGACACTTTGTTCCTATTATCTTCCCCAATATACCTATTTTTTTATATTCATTAATATAACTAGGTAAAATACTTTTTATTTTATTATAATGTTTTGAACAAATTTCTTGCCCTCTACTTTTCCC
>JAFGUR010000240.1 GCA_016938425.1 Fusobacteriaceae bacterium | reverse complement strand
GGAAATAATTTTTAAGCAATTTAAAATAATTATAAAAAAAATTATTGTTGTTTTCTTGAAAAGATAAAAAAATTAATTGGGATATAGTTCTGTTTCTTCTTTCGTAAGTCTTTTTTCTAAAGCATTTACAATCTTAGAAATTTCTGTTTTAAATGATGAAATATTTGTTATTATTTTATCTGCCGTATTGTACTTATTTTTAAACTCAGTAAAAACTGTAGAAATATCCCCCATCTCTTTTTCAAATTTTATTGCAATTTCCTTTTTTGATAAAACTTCTTTTAAGCTAGGATAAAGGTATTTATCTTCCATAGCTAAGTGTATTTTTAATTTTCCTGCTAGGTTATTTATTAACAATGCTATTTCTTTAGAATTATTTTCAATATCCCTGTTAAGTAATTTTTTAATATTTAGAATTACGTCGCTAATTTCCTTATGTTGTCTAATATAATTTCCCATATTTACCATATAAATTCCTCCGTTTAATTTTTTATAGTTATCAATCTTTTACAAAGTATACTACAATTGTAGAGTTTGCCGTGTAACATATCTCACACTATTATTTATTTTCTTATTTTTTTTAATTTCTATTGGGTATACTCGAAAAAATGTCAGAAAGGAGGGCGGGGAAAAGAGAGTTTTTTGTAATAAGGGCGAGGCAGTCAGAATCCTACGAAGATTAAATATCATAGGAGATGATATGAGTAACCAAAGGGCAGTTACTAATTAGTGGTTAAGAATCCATTTTTTGAGAAGTTCCTAGCTGAAAAGAAGTAGAAGTCAGGGACTTTTTTGTATTGTAAATAACAGTTCTAAATCTTTTATAAACAAGCTAATTCACAATACTTTTAAGACTACTCAGATTTATTATTATATATAAATTAAGATAAGGTATAGTTAAGTATTGTAAAAACATAAAATAAGAGGTATAGTCAATTATGTGAATTTTGTTTCTTGTGGAGGTAAATTATGTTTTTAAAAGAAGTGAACCTATGGAATTTTAGAAAATTTGGTAATGTAAATATATCAGATAAAGAGCCTGCTTTAAATGTAGAATTAAAAGACGGACTAAATGTACTTATTGGTGAAAATGATAGTGGTAAAACTGCTATCATTGATGCCATTCGAATAGTTTTAGGCACCCAAAGTAATGAATACTATTTTCTTGATGAAAAAGACTTTTATAAAGATACTAGCGAATTAAAAATAGAGTGTGTATTTTACTTTAGAAATGAAGAGTCTGTTAAACCTGCAAAATTTCTTGAATGGATTACTTTTGATGACAATAAGAAACCTATATTAAAAATAAGATTAATTGCAAAAAAGGATGGAAGTAGAATAAAGAAATACATAACAGCAGGCGAACCTGATTTAGATAATAGTTTTGATGCTATGGAAGAACTAAGAATAACCTATTTAAAACCGTTAAGAGATGCTGATAGAGAATTAATTGCAGGGAGAACTTCAAGGGTATTACAAATTTTAAGAGGGCATAAAATATTTAACAAAAAAAACGATAAAGACCACTTACTTGTGGATATTATAAAAAAAGCTAATGAAGAAGTAGATAAGTATTTTTCAATAGAAAAAAATGAAGAAGAACAATATATAAATGAGGGAGGTAATATTACTGGAACTATTGAAAATCATTTGAAAGGGTTTATGGGTTATGAGAAAGGTAATTATAATACGAATATAAATATATCAGAAGCAAAACTAATATCTATTTTGGGAAATTTAAACTTAAAAATAAGTGAAAATAAAGTAGGACTTGGAAGCTTAAATCAATTATATATGGCTTTAGAACTACTTCTTTTTGAAAAAGAAGCAAAAGAAAGTGATACTTTAAATCTATGCTTAATTGAAGAAGTAGAAGCTCATTTACATCCACAAGCACAATTAAGAATTATAAAACACTTACAAAAACAATTTATAAATAAAGAAAATAATAAACAAAAAGGTCAATTAATTTTGACAACTCACAGTATCACTCTAGGTTCATCCATAAAATTAGAGAATCTTATTATCTGTAAGAATGGAAAAGCATATCCAATGGGTCATGAATATACACTCTTAGAAAAAGATGACTATCAATTTTTAGAGATGTTTTTAGATGCAACTAAAGCTAATTTATTTTTTGCAAAAGGAGTAATTCTAGTAGAAGGAGATGCAGAAAACTTATTAATTCCTACAATAGCGGAAATTATTGGTAAACCATTACATGAAAATAGTGTATCTATTGTTAATTTAGGAAATATTGCATTTAATAGGTATTCAAAGATATTTTTAAGAAGAAAAGAAAATGAAGATTTTGGTGTACCCATAGCAATAATAACAGATTTAGATGTTAATAAATACAAAGAAAATTTTGAATTAATATTTTGTAAAGAGGAAGAAGTTAATATAATTAATGAAGAATATGAAAATAAATGGAAATTAGAGAGAATAAAAAACACATATTTTTCTAATATAGATGAAATAAAAGAAATAGTTAGAGAGGATAGTGGAAAAAGATTAAATGGTATTGGTAAAAGACTAGAAGAAGAGTTTAAAAAAGAAACTGTAGATATTGAGGAATATAGAAATAATAAAAGAAGTAATAAAACCAAACTATATAAAAATGGAAATATTAGACCTTATATTAATAAAGATTGGACTTTGGAATACGATATAGCTATGAGTGGTTTAAAATTCTATTTATACCAAGCAATTAATATAGTAAAAGGAGAAAGTGACTATCAATATGAAACAGGAGAAAGCGAATTGTCAGCAATAGTCAATAATGAAGAAATAGCAAAAAAAATATTTGTTGATAACTTTTATTCAGATGTAAAAAATAACAAAAAGAAAAGTCTATCTAAAGCAGAGGTAGCTTTAAATTTAGCTAATTTATTGAAAGATACATCCAAAAAAGAAGAAATCAAAGAAATTCTTCAGAAAGATGAATACTTAAGATACCTTGTAGATGCTATTATTTATGCTACTAGTGAGTGTGGGATACAATGATAGAAGAAATTTTTGAACCAATAACTAATGAAGAAATAGAATATGCAGAAAAACTCCTGCTTCCAGAAGGTCAAACCTTTGATGAAAATGAAAGAAGAAAAATAATTAGAGAACTAAAAAGCTGTTGTGTAGAAGCGTGCCCAGGAAGTGGAAAAACTACTGTTTTGATTGCTAAACTTATTATTCTTGCAAATAGAATGCCACTTAAGAATAACAAAGGAATTTGTGTTCTTACTCATACAAATGTAGCAATAGAAGAAATTAAGAAGAAACTAGGAGCCAAAAGTGATGTACTCTTTAAATATCCAAACTACTTTGGTACTTTACAAAGTTTTATTGATAAATACTTAGCAATACCTTATTATAAAGAAAAGTATAAAAAAAATGTGGAAATGATAGATGATGCTTATGTAAATGCAATTTATAGTAAAATTAAATATTGGGGTAGCCTTCATGCAACCTTTAAGAGATGTAAAGTTAAAGCGAGTAGTATTAAATATAATTTTGAATCAGAAGAGTATACTTTTGGAAATGTAAAAGTTAATAAAGAGTATAAAGAATATCAGTGGCTTAACAGCAGACTTGAAAATAACTATATAAGATTTAGTGAAGCCACTCAACTTGGTTCAATTTATTTAGAAAAATACCCTGAACTAAAAAAACTCTTTTCAGATAGATTTTGTTTAGTAATGGTTGATGAAATGCAGGAT
>JAFGUR010000239.1 GCA_016938425.1 Fusobacteriaceae bacterium | reverse complement strand
TGGAGAAAAGAAATTTACAAGTACAATTAAGACTAAATTTCCTACCCTGTCTACTTTAGGTGTTTTAGGAGTTGTTTTTGTGGCAATGGCTTTGAAAGCAAAAACCATTACAGGAAATCCGTATATAATTTTAAAAAGCTTAATTCCTATAGCAATTCAATATTCAATTAATTATTTAACTAGTACTATAGTTGGAAAGATATTTTTAAATAGAAAAGATGCCATTGCTTTAGTTTATGGAACAGTAATGAGAAATTTATCTATTGCACTTGCTATTGCAATGACAGTTTTTGGGAAAGAGGGTTCTGAAATAGCTTTAATTATAGCACTATCTTATATAATTCAGGTAAAATCTGCAGCTTGGTATGTTAAATTTACAGATAAAATTTTTCCACAAGAATCTATTTCAAAAATCTAAACCATTGCTTTTATAAAAATATAAAGTAAACTTTAAATAATTTAATAAACACTAAAGGAAATCATAATTATAGGATTAAGTGATAGAAGATTATTAATTAATATTGATGCCAATGAAGTAATCGCTTTACTAAACAAAGTCTTTGCTGGTGAATGGCTGGCATATTATCAATATTGGATTTGGGAAAAAGTAGTAAAAGATCCTATCTAAAGAAGCTGTTATTGCAGAGTTACTACAGCATGCTGCTGAGGAACTTTGTCATGCTGATATAGTTATAGAATTATTAACTAGGCTTAATATCTCTCTTATCTCCTGTAGAATGGATGGATCATAGCAATTGTGGATACGAGACTCTCGTTGATTCTTATATTATGGAAGTCCTTAGGCAAAATGTAAATGAGGAAAAATGAGTTATAGGAGTTTATAAAAAACTTATGGATATAATAAAAGATAAAGACGTGGTTACTTATGAAATGGCACTTCAAATACTACAAGATGAAGTAGAGTATGAAGAAAATATACAAGTTTTACAAGAAGATTTTGAAATGATGATGAAACGATAGATAAATATAAAGGAGCCCTGTTGGGCTCCTCAATTTATTTTTTAAGTATTTTATCAAATATAAGTTCTTTTGCAAGTTTTTTAGTACAGAAGAACCAATCATAACAATGCATTTCGTCTTTTGATTCCATTCTTTCTTTTGCCACTCCACAAGAACCGGCAGTAGGGACTATTACGTCATCTCCTGGTTGCCAATCAGCAGGTGTAGCTATTGAAAATTCATCAGCAGTTTTTAGAGCTATTACTATTCTATATATTTCTTCAAAGTTTCTTCCTAAAGATAATGGATAATATAGAACCGTTCTAACTATTCCTTTTGGGTCAATAACAAATACTGCTCTTACAGCTTTTGTATTACTTTCTCCTGGTTGCATCATTCCATATTTTTTAGCAACTTCCATTGTTATATCTTCAATAAGAGGGAATTTTACTTCTACGTCTTTCATCCCTTTGTATTCTATTTTTTCTTTGATAGTTCTAAGCCAAGCTATATGACTGTATAATCCATCAACAGATAATCCAACAAGTTTACAATTTGCTTCTTCAAATTTTGGAGCCATAGTTGCAAAAGTCATAAATTCAGAAGTACACACAGGTGTAAAATCAGCTGGATGGCTAAATAGTATTACCCAACTACCTTCATATTGTTTTGGGAAGTCTATTTCCCCTTGAGTAGTTACAGCTTTAAATTCTGGAGCTTTGTCACCAATTCTTGGCATTTGCATGATTTCTTGATTTTCCATAATATAACCTCCTAATTTTAATTACATATTTGTAATTATTACAAATATGTTAACAAATTAAATATAACCTATTTTTCATATAAAGTCAATAAAATTATTAAAAATATATTTATCATATTTTACTTACTTTTTTAGTCAGCTTTATAAAAGGATAGATATAATAAAAATAATAGTACAAGTAAAAAAAATATGGAACAGACAATAAGGAAAAAAACTCGGTTTATGGTCTAAAAGAAATCTTATAGACATTTTTATAAAAATGCATATAGCAAAAGAAGCTAATACTTCAAGTAAAATTGAAGGAACAAAAACAGAAATAGATGAAGCAATAATGAAAGAGGAGGAGATTACTCCAGAAAGAAGAAATGTAACTATTCCTAAATGGTTTAATAAAGTTGTTAAAGAAAAAAACATAAATTGCTCTGCAATTTTAGTTACTGCATTAAAAGATAAATTAGGATTAAGACAAAAAAAATACTCAAAATCCTCGGATTTTCCCTCAGAATTTTGAGCTTTTATATAGGATAATTCAACATTAATTACACAATTCTAAGTCTTTAATAAAACTTAAAATAATTTATTAAATAAAATATTTTTTATGGGAAATCCAAAACTTCGAATATCAAAAGGTACCTTATAAGAGTTTTTGAAACTTCCCTTAGTCCCTATTGGTGTCCTTTCGTGATTTTTTTAAACATGTTTTTTGTTAATCTTGTTAATCCTGTCTAAAATTATTTTCTATTTGTGTCTGGCTCTCTTTCTTCTATCCTTATTTCCTGCTATAATCTCTTAATCTTTTAGTCAAAGGAGCTTTTTTATTTTATAAATCCATTTTTAATAAAAATCTCTTGAATTTCATTTGAGTTAAGAAACTTGATAAAATTTATTGCTTCA
>JAFGUR010000238.1 GCA_016938425.1 Fusobacteriaceae bacterium | reverse complement strand
ATAGGAAACTATAAATCTAAATATGTTAGAGCCACTTTTCTTGTTAAAAAAGTTTCTTATAAAGTTACCCCTGATTTAAAAATTGCAAGATTTCTAAACTTATTAATTTCATTTTTACTTTGTTTTCCGTTGGATACTTCTACAACTAAATCTATTAAACTTTCCAAAACTTCATCCATAGTTTTATCTTCTACCAAAGCTCCAGCATTAAAATCCATCCAATTTTTCTTTTTATTGAATATATTACTATTTGTGGAGACCTTTATAGTTGGAACAAATCCACCAAAGGGAGTTCCTCTACCTGTAGTGAATATAACCATGTGACATCCACTAGCGGCTAAAGCTGTAGTTGCTACCAAATCATTTCCAGGAGCACTTAAAAGATTAAGCCCATTTTTTTTAATAATTTCTCCATATTTTAAAACATCAATAACTTCGCTTTTACCTGATTTTTCAACGGCACCTAAAGATTTTTCCTCTAGAGTAGTTATTCCACCCTTTTTATTACCAGGTGACGGATTTTCATAGATTTCTTGATTGTGCTTAATAAAATATTCTTTGAAATCATTGATTAAGCAAACTACTTTATCAAAAGTTTCTTTATCTTTAGCTCTTTCCATAAGAAAAGTTTCTGCACCAAACATTTCTGGAACTTCTGTTAATACAGTTGTTCCACCATAATTAATTAGATAATTTGAAAGTTCTCCTAGTAATGGGTTTGCAGTTATACCTGAGAAAGAATCAGAACCACCACATTCTAGTCCTATTTTTAAAGAACTAATAGGAGCTTCTACCCTTTTATCATTTTTCATAGTGCTATAAAGTTCTTTTAAAAGTTTCAATCCTTCTTCAACTTCATCTTCAACATCTTGAGTAATAAGAGTTTTAACTCTATTTTCATCATAGTTACCTAAAGTATCCATAAAAGGACCAATTTGGTTATTTTCACAGCCAAGCCCTAGGATAAGTACTCCACCAGCATTAGGATGTTTAACCATATTTTGCAAAATAATTTTTGTTGTTTCATGGTCGTCTCCTAATTGAGAACATCCATAATTGTGAGGAAACATGAAAACACCATCTATATTTGAAATATCATATTCTTTTTCAAATCTTTCCTTGATTTGTTCGCCAATACCATTGACACATCCAACTGTAGGAACAATCCAAAGTTCATTTCTTATACCAACATCTCCATTTTTTCTTTGGTATACATTGACATTTTTATTAGGTAAAGAAACTTTAAAATCCTCTATTTTTTTATCATAAGAATAATTTAATAAATCTTTTAAGTTAGTTTTAATGTTATGAGTATGTACATGTTCACCTATTTTTATATCTTCTAGGGCATGTCCAATGGACACTCCATATTTAATTATATTTTCATTTTTTTTAATTTCTTTAATAGCAATTTTATGCCCTTGATTAACATCATTTTTAAGCTCAATAGATATTTCCTCTAAATTTATTATATGATTTATAGGCAAATCTTTTAAAGCAACAATAACATTATCTTTAGGATTAATTTTTATAAAATCTTTCATTTATACACCTCTTTCATTACTAAATTAGTATTATAGCTCGTTGCAAAATTTCAACAACTTGACTTTACTTGTATAGAAAACTTTTTTAACATACTTCCCACTTACAGTGGAGAAAGAGAGGAAGAGCCGGGGCGGAGCCCGAACCCACGGCAAGGACTTAGTCCTCGCCACTCCTTTAAAATCATTGAAAATATTACTCTTAACTATGTACAAATAATTTTTTAGTTTTGCAACTAGTTATACTAAATTATCATAGTTCGTTGCAAAACCATAAAGTTTAAGATTCTAAAAGGTTGGAGATAAAAATGATATGGGGTATCCTTTAAGGTGAGGAATATCAGATAAATCTCAAGAATCAAAAGGCATATATAGTTTGGTGTGTTTTGCAACTAACTATAATCATTTAGTGTTTTTTAGGGAAGCGACCTAAACATTAGGTCGCTGTAAAAAATAATAAAACATGTATGTGAGAAAAATTATTTACTAATTTCTTCTAAAGCAACTTTCATTCCTTTAGAAAGGATATTTTCTAAATGTTTAACTAATTCCTCTGCAAAACCTTCGATT
>JAFGUR010000237.1 GCA_016938425.1 Fusobacteriaceae bacterium | reverse complement strand
GAAAAAACTATTCATAATTGTAATTCTAATTTTTTTAAATGCTTGTACCTTTGTAAAGTATAAATCTGTCAGTAATCCAATCATTGAAATGCCTAATAATGAATATTTAATTACTAATAAAAATATGAAATATGAAGGTAATTCATCTGTTATTGATATTAATAATGGGCAAAATAAATATCAAACAATAATTATTGAAGATGATGGAACATATTATTATTTAGACTAGGAGGCTCACTTTGGAGTATATTGTTAATAAAAATACAAATCAAAAAATTGAGATTGACAAAAATCAATTATTTCTTTTGTTGAAGTATAATTTGTTAAAAGAAGAAAATGGTACTTTTTATTTTGATAATGAAGGGAAAAATAAAATATCATTGATGATTAAAGCTGATTTAGCTGATAAAGTAAATATGGTTTATGCTTTAAAAGAACTTATTGAAGAACTTCATGATGATACCGCTAAAGAATTTTTAGAATCAGATTCTATAAAAGTTAATCATACTTTTTTAAAAATTAGACGTTTAAGAAAACTTTATCACACTCTTGTTTCTGAGGGATTTGAAAAAGAAAAAGATTAAAATTTTGGATAATCTAACTAATATTAAGGAAAGTGGTTCTGCCACCTTTTAATTTCTATTTATTACAGATTTATAATTTCCTATAAATATAGAAAAGGTTCCTTTATTGAAAAACCTTTTAGAAATATTATAGTTAAAGGATAAAACTTTAAACAGTTTTATCCTTTTTTCATCAGTTTTATTGTCTTTTTAGTTTCAGAATCAACTCTAAAAGATTCTATTATTTTTTGTAAACTTTTATTAAAAGTGAATTTATCTAAATTATTATTTTTTAAATATGCCATAGTTTCTATTGGAAATTTTACAAAGCAAATAGAAATAGTCCATGCAACCCCCATTTTTACATAATAACCTTCATGCTTTATCAAGTCAAAAGAATTAAATATTAAATTTAAATATTCTTTTTCTATGTAGTAACTAAGCAAAGTTACTACTGCAAATCTAATCTCAAACTCTTTGCTTGATTTTAAATATGGTTTTATAAATTCTAAAATACTTTCTTTGTTTTTTTTAGTATCTTTTATTGCGCTACAAAAAATATCGCAAGTGGCCCAATTATCAATTTTTGGAATATAATCTCTCATTATTTCCAGTTTTTTTTCAATATCAATTTTAACTCCTCCAATTATAAGCCCTTCTAAAACAATTTCTTCAAAATATTCTTTTTCAATTTTTAAATATTCTAAAGGATTTTCAGATTTTAATAATTCTTTTGAAAGTTTTCTAAGTTCAGGAGTTTTTACTCCTAAAATATTAGTTATGTTAGGAATCAATTTTTCTTGAAATTTCTTATGTTTTTCAGTTGCAAGATTTTTTAATCTTTCTTGAATTGATTTCATAATTTACACCTCATTATATTTATGTTTTTTCTAGTTTGTTGCAAAATTTCAACAACTTGATTTTATACATTCTTCCCACCTATGGTGGGGAAAGAGTTGGGAATCAGAACGGAACTCGAGTCCACTGTAAAGAATTATACTCGCCACTCCTGTAAGACCAATAAAAAAATTGGCATTATTTTTAAGTATATACAAATAATTTTTTAGTTTTGCAACTAACTATTTATATTCTTTCTTGAATTCAGATTTTAATTAGCAATTTTCATGTCCAAATTAATTATATCATTAAAAATTAAAAAAAACCATTTTTAATTCTTGACTTATTTTATAAAAAATGTTAAAAACTATTTACCGATAGGAAAACTAGAAATGGAGGAATTTATATGTTAACAAAAGTTATTATTAATATTATAGTTATGCTAGCATTTATCTTTATTCTTTACAAACTTCAAAAAAAATATGTTTCTTTTTCAAAAAGAGTTTTCATTTCTTTGGGATTAGGTGCTATTTATGGAATTGTACTTCAAAGTATTTATGGTATAGATGGAGAAGTACTTAAAAATACTTTAGCATGGACAAACTTAGTAGGTAATGGATATGTTAGGCTATTAAAAATGATAGTAATGCCATTGATAATGGTTTCAATAACAAGTGCTATAATAAATTTAAAAGATAATAAAAGTTTAAATAAAATTAGCACAAATATAATTTTTGTTCTAATTGGGACTACAGCTATATCTGCAATAATTGGTATATTTATGGCTTTAACTTTTAAATTAGACGCAACTAATTTTAATTTAGGAGAAAAAGAAATAAAAAGAGGAGAATATTTGATATCTAAATTGGAAGAAGTAAAATCTAAACCAGTAACAGAAACTCTTCTTGAAATTATTCCAACAAATCCTTTTTTAAGCATGACAGGAACAGAGAAAACTTCTACTTTGTCAATTGTATTGTTTTCTGTACTAGTTGGGATTGCTTTGTTAGGAATTAAAGAGAAAAAACCAAAGGAAACAGAAGTTTTTATAAATATGATTAATTCAAGCCATGCAGTAGTAATGAGATTAGTCACCTTAATTTTAAGACTAACTCCTTACGGGATTTTATCTTTAATAGCTAATGTTACTGCAACAAGCAATGCTAAAGAAATTTTAAGTTTATTAAAGTTTGTAGCTGCCTCTTATGTAGGACTTTTATTAATTTTAATTGTTCACTTAATAATTCTTTTATTAAAAGGATTAAATCCTTTAACTTATTTAAAAAAATCATTACCAGTTTTATCTTTTGCTTTTACATCTAGAACAAGCGCAGGAACTATTCCTTTAAATGTAGAACTTCAAAAAGATAAATTAGGTGTAAATGAAGGTATAGCTAATTTGTCAGCTTCTTTCGGAGCAAGTATTGGACAAAATGGTTGTGCAGGTTTATATCCAGCAATGCTAGCAGTTATGATTGCTCCAACTGTTGGAGTTAATCCGCTTAGCTTAAGTTTTATTATCCCTCTAGTTGTAGTAGTTTCAATTACATCTTTTGGAGTAGCTGGAGTTGGTGGAGGAGCTACTTATGCTGCAATTATTGTTCTTTCAAGTTTAAATCTTCCTGTAGCCTTAGTGGGTCTACTTATATCTATTGAACCATTAATAGATATGGGAAGAACTGCTATAAATGTAAGCGGGTCTATTGTAAGTGGAATTGTTACAGCAAAAAATACTAATGAATTAGATGTTTCAATTTACAACAAGCCACTTTCAGAATAATAAATAAAAAGGCTTTCTATACTTTTAAGAAAGCCTTTTTTAATAAAAAAATATTATGTAATATACTGTGAATAGTTTATTCTAAATCAGATCCATTAGAAGAAATTACTTTTTTGTACCAATAAAATGATTTTTTTCTACTTCTATTATATGTTCCCTTGCCTTCATCATCTAAATCAACATAAATAAATCCATATCTTTTTGACATTTGACAAGTTGACATGCTAACTAAATCAATAGAACCCCAAGGTGTATACCCCATTACTTCTACCCCATCATCTATAGCATTTGAAATAGCCGTAATATGTTGCCTAAAATAATCAATTCTATAGTCATCAATTATACTTCCGTCTTCTTCTACCTTATCCTTACTTCCAATTCCATTTTCCACAATAAATAAAGGTTTTCTATATCTATCATATAAATCAATAAGTGAAAAATGAAGACCATCAGGATCTATTTGCCAGTTCCATTCAGTAACATCAAGGAAAGGATTTTTTACTCCAGCAGTTAAGTTTCCACTAACTTTTTCTTTTTCTTCTGCATTTATGCTAGATACAAGAGACATATAGTAACTGAAAGAAACAAAATCAACAGTATAAAGTTTCAGTATTTCCTCATCTCCATTTTCAAATTTAACATTTATTCCTTTTTTCTTCCATTCTCTTTTAACAAATAAAGGATATTCTCCAAAAACTTGAACATCTGAATAAAAATAATTATCTCTATTATCTTTTTGAGCAAGTAAACAGTTTTTAGGATTACAATTTTCTGGATAATATAATGTTCTTGTAAGCATACAACCTATTTTTGAATCTGGAATAATTTCATGACAATATTTAGTTGCTAAAGAACTAGCTATAAATTGATGATGTAATGACTGATAGATAATTTCTTCTAATTTATCACTTGGATATCTTTCGTTAACAATTCCAGCAGTTGTAAAAGGATGTCTAAATATGCTATCAATTTCATTAAATGTTAACCAATATTTGACATAATTTTTATATCTTTTAAAAACAACTTTACAAAATTTAACAAAAAAATCTACAACTTCCCTTTTATACCAACCATCATAATTATTAGAAAGATATAAAGGCATTTCATAGTGGGATAAAGTAACTAAAGGTTCAATATTTCTTTTTTTCATTTCTATGAACAAGTCTTCATAGTATTGAAGGCCTTTTTCGTTAGGTTCATCTTCTGTTCCATTTGGGAAAATTCTAGTCCATGCTATTGATACTCTAAGAGTTTTAAATCCCATTTCTGCAAATAAGTCTAAATCTTCTCGAAACCTATTATAAAAATCAATTCCATGCCTTTTAGGATAAATTTCAGTATTTTGACTTTTCATTGCTTCTTCAATGTCTTTAACAGTTATAACATGTTGGGCTTTGTAGTCTTTGGGATCTGCTTTTGGTTTATAATTACTACAGTCAGCTACAGATAGACCTTTTCCATCAATATTCCAAGCTCCTTCAACTTGATTTGCTGCTGTTGCTCCACCCCATAAAAAATTATCTGGAAATACTCCTTTTTTCATATATAATCCTCCTCTTAATCTAGTAAAAATTTATTTAGTTTCTGGTTTCCATTGTTTATTTGAAATAAGAACGAATGGAGCCCAAGTAAATACGCATACAAGTATACAAATAATTTGTACAATAGTTCCTTGCCAGCCATGTCCAATGAATGGTGCTAAAAGGATTGGAACTCCAAAGGGAACATCTATTGTATTACAAGGTAAAAAACCAATTTTAGTTGCAAATAAAGCTATTCCACAAGATATTGCAGAGTTAAAAATAAATGGAATTGCAAATGTTGGATTTAGTACTAAGGGTAAACCAAAAACAACAGGTTCACTAATGTTAAAAATTCCAGGCAAAAATCCTAATTTTGCAATCATTTTATGATCTTCTCTTTTTGAGAACAAAAATATAGCTATGATAAGAGATAAAATCATTCCAGCTCCTCCAGGAACTATATAGTTCATCCAGAATCCATATGTAACAGGTTGAGTAGGTATTTGCCCAGCATTTACTGCCGCCACATTGGCTGCAACAGCTGCTGCAATAAAAGGATTTCTAATTGGAGAAATTACAAGCCCACCATGTATTCCTAAAAACCAGAATAATTGAGAAAAAATAACTATAGATAAAATTCCAATAGGACTTTGGAAAATAGCTTCTAAAGGTGCTTGTACTATTTTATAAATATATTCGTTTATATATAATCCTGTATGTTGGAAAAAACTATTTCCAAAAATAGAAGTAATACATAAAACAATCAATATAGGTAGAAGTGTATTAAATGATGTTGATATTTGAGTTGGAACTGACTCATGCATTTTAATTTTCAAAAATTTGAGCTTCATTAAATATCTAAAAATCTCTACAACAATGACAGCTAAAATCATCCCAATAAACAAACCTTGAGCACCTAAAGCACTAGAAGGTATTCCAGAAGCAGTTTTAGTAATTTCATCTACTTTTATAGTAACAACAGATGGAATAACTGTTATGTAAGAAGCAATTGCTAATAATCCTGTAATGTATTCAGGTAGTTTATAATGTTTAGCTAAATGAAATGCTATTAAAAAAATAATGGGGATAGTCATAAAAGACATTGTTGCAAAATTTAGTGCTGTAAAAGCAGTTTTAGTTTTTTCTAAAGCTGGAATCCATTTGGCTAAACCAGTTTTAGGACTTGCAATAACTGCGTTTAAAAGTGTAGCAAAAGAACCAACAATTACAAATGGCATAAAAATTGTGAAAGCACTTTTAATTGAAGTTAAATATTGATTTTTATCTACTTTTTCCGCAATAACCATTAAAACATTTTCAAATTTTTCATTAAAACTTGTCATTTTTTTTACCTCCATAAACTTAAAATATAAGAAATTATTTATTTAATTTAAGAATAAATTTTTATGTTTGAAAATTCATTTTAAACCTCCTAAGAATAAAAATATTTAACTTATTAGAAGCTTACTATAAAAAATAAAAAAAATCATAAAAGTTCGCAAATTGGAAACTTTATATCGAAATAAAACATTTTTAAATGTAACTTATAAAAAATAAATTATTTTATGTTGGGTAAACCT
>JAFGUR010000022.1 GCA_016938425.1 Fusobacteriaceae bacterium | reverse complement strand
GGAATAAATTCTGTTACAAAATTATCTCCAAATTTGCTTACATAGGGGGTATAAAATTTTATAAAAACTTGGTCTTCAATATTTATTTCATCAAAATTTTTATTCCATCTACTTTTTGACACAAAACTTAAAACTTCAAATTGAAAAAATGGAAGTTTTAATAGTCTATATTTAAAAAGCTCTTGAGATAATTTAGTAAAAATTGCCTCTTCAAAGTAACTTATCCTTAGAAAAAATTCTTCATCTTTTTTGATACTAATGTTATCTGGTCTTTTATTCAAAATATTTATTTTGAAATTATCAGATAAATTATCAATTTTTTCTAGAAATTTTTCTTTAAAATAAATACTTGAAAAATCTATTTCCAAATTATCTCCAATATTTTTAAACTTAACTATAAAACTTCCATTCATAATTACCTCACCTTAATTTTGTTCTATTACTATTTTTGCCCAACCCATAGGATATTTCCCTTCTGCAAGTACCCTTGAAGCTGAATGTAATGATTTATCTTTACAATTATTTGACTTTAGAAAATGTGTAAATGTTGCAAAACCACAGCCTTTTCCTATCCGAATTATGGCTGAATTTAATTCTTCTTCACACTGTTCTAATTCTTTTTCTAATTTTTTATAAAAATTTTGAATTTCTACATTCATAATCCTATTTGTATAAAATGCTTTTTCCTCTTCAATAATTGCTTTACTCTTATTGTTTACAGCATCTAGCAAAGGTCCTTGGTCAAAAGTTAAAATATTTTCAATTAAGGGTCTTTTTTTATTATCGCTTCCATCATAATAATTATTTAATAAATTAACTCCACCATTTTTTTCCATAAATCTAATTGACATATTAAATTCCAAAATATTTTCTTCATTATCAACATATTTACTTTTTAATACTTCTAAAGTTTCTGAACTTCCCCTCTTAGGAATATTTGATGTCTTATCCCTTGAAATCCTAATACAATCAGCTATCTTTGTTACATTGTTATATTCCAAACTATCTGTTATAGTTAATCTTTTAAATGGGTCTGTAAAGGGAGTTAAAGTTTTCATCTTAAAAGCCTCTTTGTCAAAGGATTTATCCATATTATTTTTAGCTTTTTTATTAGTTACAGGCTTTCCAAAATCATATAAATTTATTGGCATTGTTTTTTTATTAGTATCTCGTTCTAATTTATATTCAACTTTTTCAGGTAATTCGTTAAATATAAATGCTCCTCTAATACTTCCTTTTAAAGAACTTCCTGCAATATATTTACCTTTTAGTCCACCCATAAATTCCTTAACTACAAATTCAGCATCATCATTTCTTAATTTAGCTCCGCTCAATTTTTGAGTATACCTACTTTCAAAATTTTTATCTACAGAACTCTTATAAATATATCCAAATTCTTCTTTATAAATATCTCTCATATAAGTTCTAAATTCAAAAATGCCTTCTTCAATTTTACTTGTAAAAATTTCTTGTTCTTTTTCACTCAATTTTTCAAAAATATCCATTGAATTTATTCTATAAAAAATTCCTTTTTTTATAACATAGTCATAAGGTTCTATTTCATTTCCACTGCCTATATGTATTGGTGTTAGAGGAATTAATTTGCATTTAAAATTTTCAAGGCTCATTAATTTATTCATCTACCCTCACCTCCACAATATAAGGAATCCCAAATTGAACAATATTTTTATCATAGTGCAAATCTTCAAGTAATTGGCCTTTTATATTCTCTGGACTACCTTTAAAAATTGACCCCTTTTCAAAGCAAATAAATGGCTTTTTAAAAGGTAACTCTTCTTCATTTCCTCCAACTTTTCCATATTTAGTAAGAGTTTTTACTGATAAAGTCTCGTCATAATCCCCATCCTTTGGAATATAGTTAGACAACACCATAAAGGCATTGGGATTTTTTACAGAAAATCCTTCAAATTCCTCTAGGGATATTATTTCAAAAGCTCCTTTTCCAGTACTTGCTTTCTTTCCAAAACCATTTAGAGAAACATAATTAATATAATTTTCTAATTTTTCTATAGGAAAATCTTTTCTAAGTTTAATAAAAAATTCTAAGTTACCTTTTATAGAATATTCTACCATAGTAAATAAAGAATTTTCTGTTGTTGTTCCCGTTAATCTGTTTATTACATTGTGTGTAGAATTTACTGCCTTAATAGATGATTTCACTTTTATTTCTTCTTTATTTTTTAACCTATTCAAGTTGTTTTCTATAAATCTTTTAGCATTACAACCGTTGATATACTCCATAAATTCATCTTCACAAATGGTGTTTATTTTTTTAACCTTTTTTAATTGAGTATAACTATCTTTTTCAAAAACCTTTTCACCTAACTTTATTAGTTCAGTCCTTTTCAAAAATGGATAATCTGGTTTAGGCAAAAACTTTTCCAATAAACCATCAGAAAATATAAAAGGTGGATTGAAATTTTTAGATTCATTTATAAGTTGTTCTAAAAAATCATCTCCTTCTATATATTTTATTGCCCAAAATAAATGTCCTATGAAAGTATCACTTTGCCAAGGAGTAATATAGCTAGATAAAGGTTTTATCTTTAGTCTATATTCTTTATACATTCATTTCCTCCACGTCTTTTTTAACATCTATTCCATCTACAGTAAGAGTTGTAAATTCAATTTGGCCATTACCTCTTGAAACTCCTCCTCCTATTCCTTCCAGTAGAAGAGCTTTTAAACCTTTCAAAACTATATCTTCAAAATTTTTCTCTTCATCAAATCCATCTTCAAGGTCAAAAACCTTATAAGACATATTAAATTCAAACTCCATACCAGCAGGGATTCTCTCAAGGTTTCTTGGATTCGCTTCTGAAGTAAGTCTATTTATTGCATTTTCATATTTCATTTCAGTATCAAGACCTGTTCTAGCTTTCAAATTTAATAACTCTTTTTTGCTATCTTCTGTCAAATAAGCATCTCTTACAATAAGTCTTGTTGGACCACTTTTTGCCTTCTTACTATCT
>JAFGUR010000236.1 GCA_016938425.1 Fusobacteriaceae bacterium | reverse complement strand
TTTTGTTTTATAATTTTTACAAAATTCTAGTACCTCAGAAAAAATCTTTTTATTTACAAAAGTTCCTGTTGGGTTATTAGGATTACAAAGAATAACTAGGTCATAATTTTTTCTTAATTCCTTTAAAAATTTTTCTTTATCTAAATAAAATTCATTTTTCCCCTTTGTAAGTTCAAAATAACTAATATTTGCTGAAACTTCTTTTAACGCTCTCTCATACTCTGCAAATGTCGGAGAAACTATTAAAACATTTTTGGGATTTAAAGTTCTTATCGCCAAAAAAATTAATTCAGTAGCACCATTTCCCACAACGATATTGTCTACAGAAATATTTATTTTTTTACTAATAGACTCTTTCAAATCAATATAATTGGGATCTGGGTAATTTATTAAACCATCTATATTTTTAATAATATTTTTTCTTAAGCTTTTGGGAAATCCTAAGGGATTTATATTTGCAGAATAATCTAATACTTCTTTGCCACTTTCTCTAAATATTTTATGAATATTACCTCCATGTAAAGCCATATATCCCTCCAAATACTAAAACAAAAAATATCAAACCAATAAATCCAGATAAATATATAATTTTGTGGTTATCTCTTATATTTTTTATTGTTAACTCATTTTTTTTATCACCAATGTATTTTTTTTCTTCTACCACTCCAAAATATTTTGTAGGTCCTCCAAGTTGTATATTCAATGCTCCTGCAACAGCACTTTCTGTATGAGCAGAATTTGGACTTGAATGATTTTTTCTATCTCTAAAAAATATTTTTATTGAATTTTTAAAATCATATCCTAGAAATATACAAGAAATTGGAATGAATAATAAACCACTTAATCTTGATGGAATAAAATTTGCAACATCATCTAATTTTGCAGAAAAAAAACCAAAATCTTTATATTTTTCATTTTTATAACCTACCATTGAGTCCAATGTATTAATTGCTTTATATGTCATTGCTAAAGGTAATCCTCCAATAAACATATAAAATAAAGGTGCTATAATTCCATCTGTTATATTTTCAGAACAAGTTTCAACAGTTCCTTTTATTATATCTTTTTCTTCTAAATCCTCTGTATTTCGACTTACCAAATATGAAAGCATTAATCTAGCTTTTTTAATATCATTATTTTTTAGTGCCAAATAGACTTTCTTTGTTTCTTTAACCAAAGATTTTGATGCTAAAATTGTATATAGAAAATAAATTTCTAATACTTGTATTTTATTTACAAAATAAAATATCAAATAAACTATAAACAATACTGACAAATTCATTAAAAAACCTGAAATTTTCTTATTTATCTTTTTACTATAATAAAAATTCTCCAATTTTTTTATTAGTTTCCCAATAAATACAATAGGATGAGGAATACTATATGGATCTCCAAATATTAAATCTAAAAAATAAGCTATCACAATTTTATACATCAAATTCATTTTCTAATCCCATTATCTCATAAATTTTTTTCATATCTAAATTTTTTTCAACTATTTGGGCAAGCTTTTTATATTCATTTTCTTTGAATAATTTAAAACTTTTTGACTCTGTATCATTTTTTTTATTTAAAAAATCTAAAATTCCTTTCAAAAATTCTCCTTCTTCAAATAATCCATGAAGATATGTTCCTATGATATTTTCTTTACAAAATCCTATAGCATTTCCTTTATTTTTTAAAAAGACTTTTTCTGAACCACTAGATTTTCCTTGATGAATTTCATATCCATAAAACTTTTGTCCCTCAGAAAAACTAATATAATCAATATCTATTATTGATTCACCATCAAATTGTGTTGTATTTTTCTCTTTTTCCAATATAGTATCTATATTTAAGAATCCTAATCCCTCTTCAAAATCTTTTGAACCTTCAATATTATATGGATCTCTAATAGTTTTACCTAAAATTTGCAAGCCACCACAAATCCCTAAAACAATTATACCTTTAGATACTGCCTCTTCTAATTTTTCTTTAAACCCCATTTTTTTTATAAAATTCAAATCATAAATTGTATTTTTACTGCCGGGTATTATTATTAAATCAGCATTATCTAATTCTTTTGGAGTTTCTACAAATTCAACATTACAATCATGCATTTTAAAAGGGTCTAAATCATTAAAATTACTCATATGTGGTAGCCTTATTACTTTTACTTTAATATCTCCTTCTCCAAAAGTGGCTGTTGCCCTTTCACTTGCTGAATCTTCTTCTTCTACCCCATGATTAACATAAGGAATTACTCCTATTACTGGAATATTTACAAGGTCTTCTATCATTTTTAACCCCGGTTTTAAAATTTCTACATCCCCACGAAATTTATTAATTACAATTCCTTTTATGTATCTTCTATCTTCTTCAGGTAAAAGCATTATTGTCCCATAAATCGAGGCGAAAACTCCACCTTTATCAATATCTGCAACTAAAATGCATGGAGACTTTGCTATTTTTGCCATTCCAATATTTACAAGGTCTTCTCTATTCAAATTTATCTCTGCTGGACTTCCTGCCCCTTCGATAATTGATATTTCAAACTTTTCTTTTACTTCTTTTTCATAAATTTCTTGAACTTTTAATTTAAGTGTTTTTCTAAATTCAAAATATTCAGAAGCTTCCATATTTTGAAGAGCTTTTCCCATAAATATTACTTGAGAACCATTATCAGAATTAGGTTTTAGCAAAATAGGATTCATAAAAACTTGGGGTTTTAATCCGCAAGCTTCTGCTTGTATAACTTGTGCTCTTCCCATTTCTTTCCCATCTTCTGTAACAAAAGAATTAAGCGACATATTTTGTGATTTAAAAGGAGTAACTGAATATCCTTTTTCATAAAATATTTTACACAAAGCTGTTGTTATTAAACTCTTTCCAGCTGAAGAAGCTGTCCCAAGGACCATTAAATTTTTATGCATAAACTTTACCTCTCTAAAAATACTTTTTATAAATTTCTTCTTTTGTTAACATATTTTCATAAATGTTTTGAATACTATCCAATATTGGATAAACTATAACAGCTCCTGTTCCTTCGCCTAAACACATTTCCATATTTAAAAAAGGTATCAAATTTAAATACTCATATACTAAATTTGCTCCATCTTCCATTGTTTTGTGAGATGGAATCATATAATTTTTAACTAATGGATTAATCTTATATGCAACTAAGGCTGAAGCTAAAGAAATATAACCATCCAAAATCACAGGTATTCTATAATAAGCACATGCTAAATAGAACCCTGTCATTGCAACAATATCATATCCACCAAGTTCACTTAAAATTTCATAAATATTCTCACTTTTAACTCTTTCACATGCTTCTTTTATCACTATTTTCTTATGTTCCAGTCTATTATTTGAAAGCCCAGAACCTATTCCAACTATTTTATCTAAATTTCCATCTAAGACCTTATAAATCAAAGCTCCTGAAGTTGATGTATTTCCTATTCCCATCTCTCCACATGAAAGAATATCATATTTATCTTTAGAGTTTTCTACTATTTTAAAAGAACTATCTAAAACCTTATAAACAGCTTCTAACTCCATTGCTTTTTCATATCTGATATTCCCTGTTCCCTTTGAAATTTTATTAACAATTAAATTCTCATACTCTTTTTTTATATCTCCATCTATTCCAACATCTACTAATGAAAAATCTACATTATAAGTATTACAAAGCAATCTAATTGCTCCAGTTCCTCCTAACATGGATTCTGAAACAAGTCTTGTATATTCCCTTGGGCAAGGTGATACTCCCTCTTTTTCTACTCCATTATCACTAGCAAAAACAAAATGTTTTCTATTTTTTAACCTATATTTTGTATTACCTTTTATCCCTGCTATCTGTGCTCCAATTTTCTCTAAAACTCCTAAACTTTTTATTGGTTTCATTATATTGTTCATTTTACTTTGAAATTCATTTTGTTTTTCAAAATTTATGTCTTTAATATTCTTAATTTTCTCAAGAACTTCCACAAAATACCCCCTTTTCCTAAGGTATTATAGTTTGTTGCAAAACTCCAACACCTTTATTTTACTTACATAAAAAACTACGTTTTTTATCTAATTCCCTCCACCTTCGGTGGGGAAAAAGAGGGGAGTCGGGTGGAACCCGAATCCACGGCAAGGAAGTATCCTCGCCACTCCTCTAAAATCAATAAAAATCTTATTTGTATTATTTTTAACTGTGTACATATATTTTTTTAGTTTTGCAACTAGTTACTAAGATATTACCAAAACTGTAAATAAAAAAAATATCTCTGATATTTCACAAATAAATCCAAGAGTATCACCTGTGATACCATCTATTTTCCTTACAATATTTATATGTATAATATATGCAAAAATAAGAGTTAGTATTATATTTATTAAATAATTTTTAAAACATAAAAAAATCAAAATGGTTATTAATAAACTTTTTAGAAAGCCCTTGTAATTATTATATTTTATAATGGCTATTGCCATTCCTTTATCCCTAGCATATTCTCCAAAAGAGGCTGACATTATTATTGCTAACCTACCTACCACAATTGACAAAACTATTGGAATAATTTCTACGGAAAAGTATAATAATCCTTTTCCTAAAATTACAATAACAAGGGATATTACTCCATTTACTCCAATATGGGAATCTTTCATTATTTCTAGCATTCTTTCCTTTGTTCTATAAGAAAATAATCCATCACAAGTATCTGCTACCCCATCTAAATGAAGAGCTCCTGTTAAAATAATATTTGAGACTAAACAAATAAAAGCAATAAAATACATGGGTATTTTTGCATATGAAGACCCCTCGTATACAAAAAATACTATTCCACCAATAATAAGTCCAATTAATGGTAATAAATATGTAGATTTACCATATTTTTCTTCATCATAATCTATTTTGCTCTTAATTGGTATTCTTGTAAAAAATTGAATTAATAATATAAATTCTTTCATAATTATCCTTTTATCTTCATTGGTATTCCAGAAACAGTTAAATACACTTCATCAGATTTTTCAGTAACATATTGATTAATTTCTCCTGCAATATCTCTAAAATATCTACCTAATGGGTAAACTGGAACAATACCCATTCCTAATTCATTTGATACAATCACTGAAATACCCTTATGTTTTTTTAAAATTTTTATAAGATTTTCTACCTCTTTTTTTATTTTAATATCTAATTTTTCTTTGTTAATCTTTAAATTTTTATCAAAATCAATGTTTTCCTCGAAAATTAAATTACTTACCATATTAGTTAAGCAATCTAGTAAAATTGTTTCTTTTTCATCTATATTTTCAAATATAGAATCAAAATTCTTATAGGCTTCAATTGTTTTATACTTTTCATTTCTTCTATCTTTATGAATCTTTACTTTTTCTTTCATTTCATCATCAAAGCACGTCAAAGTAGCTATATAATTAATTTTTTCTCCAATTTCTTCTACCATTTTTTCAGCAAATTTACTTTTTCCACTTTTGGCTCCACCAGTAATATATATTATCTTTCCCACATTATCACCTCATTTTATTCTATCATTTTTATCATATATAAACAAGAAAAGGTTAAAAATCAGCTTCAAGATTTATGTGTTTTGTGTTAATATATCAAGACAATTATTTATACAGAAAGGTACATAATATGAAAAAAGCTTTATTTTTAGGAATTTTATCATCTTTGTTTTTTGCATTTACTTTTATTTTAAATAAGCAAATGAATTTATCAGGTTCCTTGTGGTCATGGTCTGCTTCTCTCAGATATATTTTTATGCTACCAATTTTATTTTTCATTACTATTGGAAGAAAAGAACACAAACAAGTAATTTCTCACATAAAAAATAATCTTGTTCAATGGTTACTTTGGAGTTTTGTTGGATTTGGTATTTTTTATGGTGGACTTTGTTATGGAAGTCAAGAAGGAGAATCATGGGTTGTTGCAGGTACTTGGCAAATCACTATTATTGCAGGTGTCTTGCTTTCTCCATTTTTTTATACTGAAAAAATAGTTAATGGAACTATTATAAAAATAAGACAAAAAATCCCTCACAAAACACTAGGATTATCTACTATTATCCTTTTAGGTATTGTTTTAATGCAAATCAACGATTTAAAAGGTGTGGACTTAAAAAAATCTCTAATTGGTATCCTTTGGGTTTTAATTGCAGCTTTTGCCTATCCTCTTGGAAATAGAAAAATGATGGAACTTTGTAAAAACTCTTTAAATACAATTCAAAGGGTTTATGGAATGACCCTTGCAAGTATGCCTTTATGGATTATTTTAAGTATAATAAATATTACAAATAATGATTTCCCTAGCTCTTCGCAAATATTCCAATCCTTAATTGTTGCTATTTTTTCGGGTGTTGTTGCGACTATTTTATTTTTTAAAGCAACTGACCTTGTAAAAAATAATATGAGATACCTTGCCATAGTTGAATCTACTCAAGCTGGTGAAGTAATTTTCAGCCTTTTAGGAACTGTTATCCTATTTAATGGTAAAATGCCAAATTTAGTTGGTTATATTGGACTTATTTTAGTTGTTTTAGGAATGGTTTTAAATAGCTTTGTGAAAGAATAGAATTTTTAAAAAATTACTTGAATTGATTTGATATTTATGGTTAAGTTAATATATTAATACTTAATAAAAGGAGTAATTTTATTATGATGATACTGGCAAGCCATTTATTAAATAATATGGGTTATGTAATTGCAATTGCTTTTATACTTTCAAAACTAAAAGGTTTCCAAAAAATTATGCAAAAAGAGGCATTTAATTTTAATGACAAAATGGTTCTATCATTTATATTTTCATCTATTGCAATATTAGGAACATATGTAGGAGTAGATTATAATGGTGCCATTGCTAACACAAGAAACATTGGTGTAACTGTTGCAGGAATTTTAGGAGGTCCTATTGTAGGACTTGTTTCAGGTCTACTTGCAGGAGTACACCGATTTCTTATTGATACAGATGGAGTAACTTCTATTCCTTGTGCCATATCAACTATTTTAGGAGGCCTAATTGCTGGATTCCTATACAGAAAATCAAATATAAAAAATCGTTATATTTATGGATTTATTGGTGGAATAATCATAGAAAATCTAAGTATGTTACTTATTCTTATTATGTCAAAACCTTTTTATGTGGCCACAGACATTGTAAAAAATATTTATGTCCCAATGGTTTTCACTAACGCCATAGGTATCTCAATAGTAATTCTAATAACTGAAAATATAAGAAATGAAAAAGAAAAACTTGCAGGAATTCAATCAAAACTTGCTATGGAAATAGCAAATAAAACTCTTCCATATTTTCGAGAAATAAATACAGATTCTTTAAAAGAGGTATGTAAAATCATTTCAGATTCATTAGGTGCTGATCTTGTAGTAATTACAGATAAAGAAAACATAACAGGTTACTATACAAAAGAAAAAGATTTAGAGCTTACACATAATAAAATTCTTAGTGAAGCAACAAAATATGTATTAAAAAGCGGGGAATTAATGATATGCGATAAGAAAGATGATATTATTAATTTTGTTTGCTCTACCGAAAAATATGTAAAAAAAATAAAATCAGCAATTATTGCTCCATTGAAAGAAGCTGATGATGTAATAGGAACATTGAAAATATATTTTTCTACTGAAAAACAGCTTACAGAAAGAAATAAGTATTTGGCAGAAGGACTTTCAACATTAATATCAACACAAATGGAAATAAGCAAAATAGAAAAAATAAAAGAAATGGCTGATAAAGCTGAAATAAGAGCTTTACAAGCACAGATAAATCCTCATTTTCTTTTTAACGTACTGCATACCATAACATCTTTTGTAAGAATTGACCCTATAAAAGCCAGAGAGATTATAATTGACTTATCCACATACTTAAGACATAATCTTGAAAATGGAGATAAATTTGTTAAATTGGAGAAAGAATTAGAACAAGTTAGGGCATATGTTAATATAGAACTAGCAAGATTTGGAAACAAACTTATTGTTGAATATGCTATCGATGAAAATATAAACAGTATAGAATTGCCTTCTCTTACTATACAACCGCTTGTAGAAAATGCAATAAAACATGGTATTTTGGAATCTACAACTGGAAATACAGTCGTTATAGAAGTAAAAAAATGCGATGAGGGAATTAAAATTTCTGTAGAAGATAATGGCTCTGGAATTGATGAAAAAATAATTGAAAAAATATATAATCATACAATAGAAGGAGACAAAATCGGTTTATTAAATGTACATCATAGACTTGAGTTAATATATAATAAAGGAATCAAAATTGAAAATTTGAATCCAGGAACAAAAATGAGTTTTATTATTAATGATTAAATTGGGTAATAGAAAGGATAATTATTGTGAACTGTATAATTGTAGATGATGAATTTCCTTCAAGAGAAGAATTAAAGTATTTTGTAAATGAACACAGCAAAATAAATATAGAAAAAGAATTTGATAATTCTATAGAGGCATTAAAATATTTACAGGAAAATGACATCAATATAGTATTTTTGGATATAAATATGCCTAATATTAACGGAATTACTCTAGCTGAGATAATTAGTAAATTAAATAAAGATTTTATAATAATTTTTATAACTGCATATGCTGATTTTGCAGTAAAAGCATTTGAAGTAAAAGCATTTGATTATATTTTAAAACCCTATTCAGAAGAACGTATAATAAAAAGTTTGAAAGAAGTAGAAAGTAAAGTCCTTCAAAAAGATAGTCAACAGAATAAATCTATATATTGTAACAGCATAGTTTTATATCAGAGAGAAAAAATGTATGTTATTTCCTTAGAAGATATTTTATGTTTAGAAGCCTGTGAACGGGAGACAAAAGTTTATACCAAAAAAGGAATATATATTTCCAAAAATAAAATATCTGATATAGAAAAAACATTGCCTGAAAGTAAATTCTACAGAACCCATAGGTCTTATATAGTAAATCTAGAGAAAATCGAAGAAATAATTCCTTGGTTTAATAATACATATAATCTTAAATTAAAAAATATTGATTTATCAATACCAGTCAGTAGAAATAACATAAAAGAATTTAAAAAAATAATGAAAATATAAAGCAGATGAGGAATCTGCTTTTTTTAATATTAAGAAAATTATATTAAAAATAAATACTGTCTCCTTTTTGTTGTATCAAAATTAAATTTTACTGAATTTAATGTATTAAAAAAGTTATTTCAAGTTGTAAAAAGAACTTTTTATACATAAAAAATTACACAATAAACTATTTGGAAGTAATATAAAAGTGTCTAATAAAAACAGTATTATAAAATAAAAAATGGAGGTATAAAAATGATTACTTTTTTCATCTGTTTATTTGCACTTATATTAGGATATGTTTTTTATGGAAAATATGTTGAAAAAATCTTTGGCATAGGTGAAAAAGAAACTCCAGCTAAAAGACTAGCTGATGGAGTAGACTATGTTGAAATTGACTGGAAAAGAGCTTTTTTAATACAATTTCTTAACATTGCAGGCCTTGGACCAATATTTGGTGCAGTTGCAGGAGCTCTTTGGGGTCCTATAGCATTTTTGTGGATAGTTTTGGGGTGTATATTTGCAGGAGCTGTTCACGACTATATTTCAGGAATGCTTTCTGTAAGACATGATGGTGCTACAATAGCTGAAATAGTAGGAGAATATCTTGGGACTAGTGCTAAAAATATAATGAGAGTATTTTCGGTTGTTTTATTAATACTAGTAGGAGTAGTATTTGTAAACGGACCTGCTGCAATACTATCATCAATAACAGGAATAAATAAATTAGTATGGCTTGGTATTATCATCATATATTATATGCTAGCAACAGTTCTTCCAATTGATAAATTGATTGCTAAAATATATCCTTTATTTGGATTGTCATTAATAGTAATGGGAGCAGGAATTGCTGGTGGGCTAATTTTAAAAGGGTACAAAATACCTGAACTTACATTACAAAATTTACATCCTAGTAGAATTTCTCCATATCCATTTTTATTCATAACTATAGCATGTGGAGCAATATCAGGATTTCATGCAACTCAATCTCCAATGATGGCTAGATGCTTGAAAACAGAAAAAGAAGGGAAAAGAGTATTTTATGGTTCAATGATAGCAGAAGGAATAGTAGCTCTTATATGGGCAGCAGCAGCAATGACTTTTTTTGGAGGAACAAAAGAACTTGCAGAAGCAGGTTCTGCAGCTGTAGTTGTAAATACAATTTCAAATTCATTACTTGGAAAAGTAGGAGGTATATTAGCTCTACTTGGAGTAGTTGCTGCCCCTATAACTTCTGGTGACACAGCATTTAGAAGTGCTAGACTTGCTATTGCAGATGCGACTAGAATAAAACAAGAACCTATAAAAAATAGATTTTTTATAGCAATTCCTTTATTTGCAATAGGATTAGCATTGTGTTTTATAGATTTTGCTATAATTTGGAGATACTTTGCATGGTCAAACCAAACTTTAGCCACAATAGCTTTATGGGCAGGAGCAGTATTCCTTAAAAATTCAGACAAAAATCATTGGATAGCGACAATTCCAGCAATATTTATGACAGCAGTTGTTACAACATATATACTAGTTGCTAAAGAAGGGTTCCAAATGTCACAAACAATAGCCTATCCTATAGGTATTTTAGTAGCATTAATTGCATTAGCTAGATTTATAACTGCCAAAAGTAAGAAGATAGAAGTTGCAGGAAAAATTTAATTTCTCCTTTAATGAAGTTTAAATTCTTTCACAAATTTTTTGTATTTAAAAAATAAAAAGGATAATCCTTTCTAAAGTTGGTAAAGTAAATTATCAATTTAGGGAGGATTTTTTTATGAAAAAAATAATAAATCACTTTTTAATTTTATTAGAAATGATAGTATTCAAACTGTTAATAACCTTAATAACGTTTTTAAACAAATGTATCAGTTTATTAAAGTTATGTTTGAAAATGAAATGAATAATCATCTTAGTTTTGAAAAAGGTAGTAAAGTTTCTAAAGAAACTAATAGTAGAAAAATAGAGAAACCATTTATACATTAAGTAGTTAAAAGAATAATTGGAGTAAATTAAGCACATTCTTTAAATGTACTCCAGAGATAAGAAAAATAATGTATACAACAAACATAATAGAAAGTTTACATATGCAGTTAAGAAAAATAAATAAAACAAAAACAGTATTTCCAACAGACGAAAGTCTAATGAAAATACTGTATTTAGCAACATTAGGAGTGCCCAAGAAATGGACAATTCCTGTAAAAGATTGGGTCTTAATTCTAGGTCAACTACATATTCATTATGAAGATAGATTTTAACTATAGTTAAAATAGAAAAACAAAAAACCAACTTAGAAAAATTTCTATTTACACAAAAATACAGACTCAGCTCTTCTTTTGATAACTTTGATTTGCTATTAATATCTTCTAGTAAATTTTTATCTTCAAATTCTTTCGCTGATTCTAAATAATACCCTGCTGTTTCATAATCCTTTGGATAAAGATTAATAATAAGTTTAGCACACCAATGTTCCTATGCCTAAGCCAATAAAAACAATCCCTGCTATCCATTTCTTAGCACAGAATAATGATTTTCCATTAACTACTTTTTGTACCAAAATCCCAGACATTAGTGCAATTATGATATCTACAAAAAAACCTATCATCCAAAACAGCAACCCAAGCATTATCATCTGCTCTTGTATATTGCCCTCTGACACATTAATAAATTGTGGCAAGAAGGCTATAAAAAATAATGCAACCTTTGGATTTAAAATATTTGTTAATAATCCTTGAAGGTACATCTTTTTCTTTGAAAGTTGCACAGTATTTCTATTTTCTGTACTTGTTTCCTTTTCCAAAAGGCTTTGAATTCCTTGATAAATTAAATACGCTACTCCACAATACTTAACGGCATTGAACATCAAATCAGAAGCTAATAGTATTTTTGTAATTCCAAAAACAGATGCTGCAACATAAAAAAATGTTCCAGTATCAATACCTATCGCTGAAATAATACCCGCTTTCCAACCAAATTGTGTACTGCGTGTAACAATATATATCATATTGGCTCCTGGCATAATAATCAATATAAAGGAAGTAACTATAAATAATACTAAGGTTTGGGTAGTCATTCCCTCTGTCCTCTAGCATCTTTCTCCTTTATGTATTCTATAGCTTCCATAATCCACTGACGCTCAGTCATAAATAAACGGCGATCATGCTCAATGAAAAATTTATCCCGCGTCTGCTCTTCACTATGATCTGATAAGCTTTCTATATGCTTCTCCATTGCCTCCAAAATTTCATCTATAATACTAATAGCACGATTTGCAAAATTATTTATTTCTTCTGCGGAACGACGCCTATTAAATTTTAATGCAACTTTAAATCCAAAAAAGCGAGGATATATACCTAAAAAAGCTTCTTCTTGTAAAGTATTGAAAAGCAATTTCCCTTTTTCACAAATTTGATAAGTTGTTTTTTCAGGATATTTTCCGTTTTTTATAACATTTACCTGTTTTATGGTGTGTTCTTTTTCTAATTGTCGTAGTGCATTATAAATTGATGGCTTTTGAATATCAGTCCATCTGTCAATTTTATTTTTTTCTAAGTATTGATATATATCATATCCGCTAGCTATACCAAGTATTTCTAACGAACCCAAAACGACCATTTTCGCTAATTGCATAAATCTATCCTTTCATAATTCATTATTGTAAATTCTCAAGAACTGCATTACTTTTATCAACAATTGCCTGCACACATGGAACTATGTTTTTCTTAATTGATGCCGAAGCTATTGCATCAATTTCAATGTCTTTATTTTTCCAAGTATTAGAATCCGCAGTATAGATCAGTCCAATTCTATTATAATCATTTTTATGATTTTTTAAAAAATCATGTGAATCTTCTTGAATTTGACCAGACTCAACAGTTGTTAAGATTATCATCCCGTCCCAGTCTGAATCCGATAATTCAGATAATCTAGTTACATCTGTTACAAAAACTTCTATATCTTGTTTTTTAAGTTCTTCTATTGCTTGGCGTAATACTTCATCTTTAAATTTGCTTTTTTGTGTTGCGATGACCAATCTTGGAAAGTCTGCATTAAAATTCACTTTGTAATCTTCTCTAACTCCCTGTGTTTTTATTAACCGGTAGGTTAATGCTCCGCCAACTGCCACAATAAAAATCATTAAAAATACAATTGCAATTTTCTTCCACAGGCTCAATTTCTTTAACATAAATACTTCCCCTTTCATTCCCTAATATTTCTTACTTTACATAATCCAGATATTAAAGCACATCATATTGCAAAACATTTATGAATTAAGATTATTATACCATTTATTTTAATATAGTCAAGTTTTACTATTTTTATTTTATTTCCAACATTGTATAATTAAATGCAACCAATCAAAAAATAAAAATGCCTCATAACAAATATGTTACAATGAAAGTTTGACCAAGCATTGTAAAAAAGATTCATTATAAAACATAAAAATATCACTATAGGAGAAAGAGAAAATATACTAATTTTTTTTACCTCTTGGAGAAAAGGAAAATTGCATAATTAATTGTAACAGATAGAGAAATAAAAATAGGTTTACTGAATTGCTAAACTCTGACTTAAGTTATAGAACAGAATATAGTGCTTAGGCTAGATAACACCATTTAAAGTCCATTGGGAAGAAAAATTACAATTAACTTGACAATGTGTGTATTTAAAAAAAATGACTCCTGTTCAATACAGAAATCATCTTTTAGTTTTAACCTAGTTTTTTATTTTTCATTTAATAAATTATACATATTATTATACTTTAAAATGATTAATTCATAAACTATTTTACATTTATTGTTAAAGTAGTAATTGCATTAGCTGAAGAGAATCTTGCTCCAATAGCATTTCCTCCTGAAGAAAAAGAAGCGTAAGTACTAGTACTTGCTAACATTCCAACTCCATTTGTATTTATACTTCCATTTGAATTTCTCCATACAGAATCAAAATTTGTTCCTACAGAAGGAACTTTAGTACTTGTAAAGTCTGTAGAAGTTATTCCACTAGAAGTTTTTGTCCCTCTTTTTGACGAATTTGTTGTATCAAGTGCAGTTTGATTTTTTACTAAATACCAACTACTATCAATTTTGTAAACACTGTGATCTGCAGATAAATTTACAAATTTATCAGTTGTGTTGTTTGTTGTATAAGAAAAAGAATTTGAAAGAATTCCATCTTTACATCTATAGACACTAAAATTATTTTTCCCTCCACCTTTATTATTATCAAAAGCAGTACAATTAGCGATACTTAAAGCAGATGGATTATTATTATCTGTAAATCCACAATATAGGTTTTCTATTGCAAGTGAATTTGTTATAGAGTGAGCTGTCCCAACTCCTCCTCCTCCTAATTTGAATCCATTTCCATCACAACTAGATTTAGAAACTCCACTTTCTGTTTTTCCATTTCTCATAGCAATACAGTTTCTAATTGTCACTTTTCCAATAGCTCCTGTTTCAGATTTTGCATATAAATCCCATCCATCATCACTATTATTATGAGAAATGCACCCATCAAATATATTCCCTTCACCACAAGTAAGTTTTGATGCAAACCCATCAGCATTTTCATAAGTTGCTGGGTCACAATTATTTTTTGAAGTACAATTTATTATATAATTATAGCTTGGCCAATTATTTTTTGTTACACTTGAATTACTTCTACTGATTTGAAGTCCTGTGTCTCTATTTGAATCAAATATACATCTTTCAACAACATTATGATGTCCTGAAACCATCATTCCATTATCTGCCGCTCCTTTTATTGTAACTCCACCTATATACCAATAGCTTCCGTTTAGCTGAATTCCTCTAGCATTCTTATCTGTTGAACTTGTACTATAAGATTCACTTGAAAAATCAAGAGTTACAGAAGCTCCTTTTGAAGCTTTCAATACTTTATAAGAACTAGCTGTCCCACTAGAAGTAATATCCAATTGTTTATTAAATTTATATGTTCCTGATAACAATAAAACAGCTGTAGATTTCCCACTTTCAACTTTTGACAAGGCTGTTACTAAATCATAAGGACTTGAGCTTGTTCCACTATTGGTCGATTTCCCACTTGGAGATACATATATAGCGTTTTTAAATACACTATCATTTGCGCTTGCCAAACTTGTTATCATTCCTGTAGACTTAAGTCCCCCTAAGTCGTTACTAGTACTTTTAGAAATAGAAGATTCACTTGTTTTTTCGTTAACATCATTTGAAATACCAGAATTACAACCTACTGCAAATATTAATAATGTAGATAATAACATAATCGGTTTAATTATTCTTTTTCTGTTCATCAATTTTCTCCTTTAAATTTTTTCAAATACGATTATCTTATTCTCACATTTATATTATTTTTCCCCTTTTAGCTACTAAAATTAATTCTCAAATCACTTTATTTATTTAAACTCTCCCATATTTTCCGTGTTTTTAATCTAAATATTTAAAAATTTAGTAGAAATTTTAATCTTTTTTAGTTATAATAATATTCAAATTAAAATAATCTACTTAAAGTCCCACATTCATTAGCAAACATATTTATTACTAATAATAAAAATATTGCAAATAAAATAATTTTTTTATTCATATAATCACCTCCTAAAAAAATTATTTTTAGTTTATTGAGAAATCTTAACATAATTTATTTTTGATTCTACAACTAACTAAATTATAAATTTGTTTAACCTAAAAATTTCTACTGAATAATTCAAACTCTATAAACTTTAATTTTGCCAAAATTAAAATTTATAACTTACCTAATTATAAATATTTAGTTTTACACTTCAACAGAGATATTACTTTATTTTTTTCAAAAAATAAACTTTGTATGTTAATTTGGTAAAATTTAAGTATAAATACTTAAAATCCACTTAAATTTAGGAGAAACTTATGGAAATTAAAAGTCCTGGAGAAAAAATTAAAACATTACGAAAATCACTTAATATTTCTCAAAAAGAATTAAGCAATGGAATTATTAGTATTCCCATGCTTTCTTATATTGAAAATAATAAGGTGAAATTAACAGAAAAAATTGCCCTTCTACTTTGCAAAAGAATTAATGCCATCTCTAAAAAAAATATTGCACAATTTGATGAAATTTCTAAAAGTGAAAATGTTCAAGCGGAAAATATCATGAATACACTAATCAAAAATTTAAAAAATTATACTACTAATGATTTCGTTAAAATTAAATTCTCTATTGAAAAATATCTAAGCATAGAAAACTATATAAAATTTAATTCAATTGTTGGAAGTTATTTATATAATACTTCTAAGGATATTGACAATTCTTTAATATTTTTAGAACCTATTTTAGAAGATGCTTCTCACAACAAAAATAAGTTTTTACCTCTAATAATTTTTCAATTACAAAGAGTTTATAATAAAAATAAGCAATGGTATAAGTCTATACAACTTTTTAAAAGTTTAAATATGAATTTAATTTATGAAAAAGAAATTAAAGGATATATTTTATTCAATTTTGGACTAGCTTTTCACAAGAAAAATTCATATGCAAAGGCTATCAATCTTTACCAAGAAGCTTTGAGTTTAGTTAATAAACCTCTAGCAAAAGAGTCTTGTCTCAACAATATCGGTTATTGTTATATATTGGGCAAAGAATATTTTAAAGCTATTGATTATTTCCGTAATACTTTAAAAGAATCATCCAATAGCGATTACGTTAAAGTTCTATCTTATTCTAACTTAATTTTATGTGGTATAGAGACAAAAAACGAAGTAATGATTAAAAATAATATAAATAGACTAGAAATATCTGTTGATTCTATTTGGAATAATAAGAGGTATCAAAGTTATATGACCTTAGGAAAAGGATACCTATTTTTTAATGATATACAAAATGCCATTATAAACTTTGAAAAAGAACTAGATTTAGGAGTAAATATCAAAGATAGTCATTTTCTAATTGAAAAATATATTTTTAGTGTCATAGAACTTATCAAATTATACGGAATTTTTACTATAGATCGAATAAATAAGATTCAAAATGCTATTTTTAAAATACCTAAAAATAGTTTTTCAAATTTTGAAATTGTTGAAATCATAGATTTAATCTTCGAAAAATTTCCAAAAGAATATTCTAGTATTTTTATAAAATCATTCAAAAATTCATTTAAAGATTCTAGTAATATTTAATCAACGCCTAGTGAAAAATGTTAAATTAAGTTTAACATTTTTTTTATCCTAAAAACCCTTTCTACTTCTACCAAGTGAATTTTTTCTTAATATCATATAGATTTTATTATAAATTTATTTTTTAGATATTGCTATTTTATTCAAAACAAGTTATACTCATACTGAACAAAATATTTAGAATTGGAATGTTTTTAAAGTGAGGAAGTTGTTTATGAAAGAAAATTTAACTAGTTTACTTGATATTAGCCCTGTTATTGGTGCAATCAGCACATATGATGATTTAAAAAAAATTATTCTTACTGACATAAATGTTGTTTTTATTTTGTCTTCAAATATACTTGAAATATCAAACATGGTTGATATCCTTAAAAAAAATAATAAATTTGTTTTTATTCATATTGATCTAATAGAAGGACTATCTTCTCGTTCTATTCTATCAATTGATTACCTCATAAAAAATACTAAACTTGATGGTATTATTAGTACAAAACATAATATGATAAAATATGCTAAAACGAAAAACCTTGTGACTATTCAGAGATTCTTTATTTTAGATTCGCTTTCTCTTAATAATAGTTTAAAGGGAGCAAAAGAAAGCTGTCCTGATGCAATTGAAATTTTACCAGGATTAATGCCTAAAATAATAAAAGAAATTAAAAACTCTATAAAAATCCCTGTGATTGCTGGGGGATTAATAAAAGATAAATCAGATGTAATAAGTGCATTGGAAGCTGGTGCTTATGGAGTTTCTTCAACAAGTAAAGATGTTTGGAATATGTAATTTTAGATAATTTCTGTGAAATAATTATTTATCAAATATATGTTGACAATATACCAAACATAAAGTATATTTATAGTACGAATTGTTTATATTGAAATAAAATGTATTTTGGAGTGTGGAGAAAAAATACATATTCTCTTTTTTCTTGGGAGAATTATGTATTTTTTTGTTTTTCATAAATTAATTTGTTTAAAAGGCCTTTAATAATATAATAATTTTTTAACAACAAAACTTTAGGAGGTAATTAATGTGAAAATGTATTTAGCTGAATTTATTGGTACTATGATTTTAATTTTACTTGGAAATGGAGTTGTTGCAAACGTTGTTTTAAAAAAATCTAAGGGGGAAAATAGTGGTTGGATTGTTATCACTGCTGGATGGGGTTTCGCTGTTACAATTGCAGCTTACATCACTGGCTGGGTAAGTGGGGCTCATTTAAACCCTGCCGTAACTTTAGGATTAGCAGTTATAGGTTCTTTTAATTGGAATTTAGTTTTTGGTTACATTATAGCACAATTATTGGGAGCTTTTGCAGGAGCAGTCTTAGTATATTTATCATACAAAACACATTTTGATGAAACAGATAATCCAGACGGAAAATTGGCTTGCTTTTCAACAGGAGCAGCAATTCAAAATCAAACTTGGAATTTTGTAACAGAGTTTATTGGAACAGCAATGTTACTTATTGGGATTTTAGGAATAACTAATAGTCATAATAATCTTGGTTCCATAGGAACTTTTCTTGTAGGTATTTTAATATGGGCTTTAGGTCTAAGCCTTGGAGGTCCAACAGGTTATGCAATAAATCCAGCAAGGGATTTAGGACCAAGAATTGCTCACATGCTTTTACCTATTAGAGGAAAAAGAGACTCTGATTGGGCATATGCTTGGATTCCAATAGTAGCCCCTATTACTGGTGGAATAACTGGTGCTGTTTTATACAAAGCATTAATGACATTTTGGAGCTAAAAATAAAGATTCAAACAATTGATTATAAATTAATCTAAATAAAAATAAATATTAGGAGGATTTTTGTATGGAAAAAAAATATGTAATCGCATTGGACTCTGGGACAACTAGTAATAGAGCAATTATTTTTGATAGGGATGAAAATATTATTGCAATGGCACAAAGAGAGTTTACACAAATATATCCAAATGCAGGTTGGGTTGAACACAATCCTATGGAAATTTGGGCTACTCAAAGCTCTGTTTTAACTGAAGTTATTGCTAAAGCAAATATAAAATATAGTGAAATTGCTGCTATTGGTATTACTAACCAAAGAGAAACAACTATTGTATGGGATAAAAACACTGGTGAACCAATATATAATGCAATTGTTTGGCAATGTAGAAGAACTGCTTCTATTTGCGAAAAATTAAAAAAAGAAGATGGTTTTGAAGAATATATTAAAAATTCTACAGGTCTTATTATTGATGCTTATTTTTCAGGAACAAAAGTAAAATGGATTTTGGATAACGTTGAAGGTGCAAGAGAAAAAGCTGAAAAAGGAGATTTACTTTTTGGAACAGTAGATACTTGGTTAGTTTGGAAACTTACTCATGGAGAAGCTCATGTTACAGACTATACTAATGCTTCCAGAACTCTTCTTTACAATATAAAAGAGTTAAAATGGGATGAAAAAATACTTAAAACTTTAAACATTCCATGTAACATGCTACCTCAAGTAAAAAATTCTAGTGAAATCTACGGATACGCTGATTTAGGTGGTAGAGAAGATATAAGAATTCCTATAGCAGGAATTGCTGGAGATCAACAAGCTGCATTATTTGGTCAAGCTTGTTTTAAAGAAGGAGAGGCAAAAAATACTTATGGAACTGGTTGTTTCTTATTGATGAATACAGGTGAAAAGGCTGTTGCTTCAAAAAATGGGTTATTAACAACTATTGCAATAGGTTTAAATGGAAAAGTTGAATATGCTCTTGAAGGAAGTATATTCATCGGTGGCGCTTCTATCCAATGGTTAAGAGATGAATTAAAAATAATTAATGATGCTGCTGATACTGAATATTTTGCAAAAAAAGTTAAAGATAGTAATGGTGTTTATGTTGTTCCAGCATTTGTAGGATTAGGATCTCCTTATTGGGATATGTATGCTAGAGGAACTATTGTAGGCCTTACAAGAGGAGTAAATAGAAATCATATTATAAGAGCAACTCTTGAGTCAATTGCTTATCAAAGTAAAGATCTTATTGTTGCAATGGAAGAAGACTCTGGTATAAATCTTGAGGCTTTAAAAGTTGATGGTGGAGCTGTAAAAAATTGTTTCCTAATGCAATTCCAATCTGACATTTTAGGAGCCTCTGTAAGAAGACCTGAAATATCAGAAACTACAGCTTTAGGAGCTGCTTATTTAGCAGGTTTAGCTGTTGGATTTTGGAAAGATAAAGAAGAGATTACTAAAAAATGGAGAATTAATGAAGAATATTATCCTACAATTAGTGAAGAAGAAAGAGCAAAACTTTACAAAGGTTGGAAAAAAGCTGTGTCAAGAAGTCTTGCATGGGAAGAAGAATGTTAAATCTAGTTTGACTTTAAGATAAAAATAGGATATATTTATAGTAGAAATGAATATATAGCGAAGAGACTGGAGAAGCTAAGAAAAGGTAACTTGATTGTTGCCTTTGCTTGGCTTTTTTGTTTTACTGAAAAAATGAAACAGATTAAAATTGGGAGTGATAATTATGTATGATGTATTAATAATTGGAGCAGGGATTATGGGGGCTTCTATTAGTAGAGAGCTTTCAAAATACAAATTAAAAACGATTATTTTAGAAAAAGAAAATGATGTAGCTGATGGAACATCCAAAGCAAACTCAGCTATAATTCATGCAGGATATGATGCTAAAGAAGGAACATTAATGGCAAAGTACAATGCAAAAGGGAATGAAATGTATTCAAAAATTGCTGACGAATTAGATATCCCATTTAAAAGAATAGGTTCTTTTGTTTTAGCCTTTTCAGAAGAAGAAAAAAAACATTTAAACATGTTATATGAAAGAGGTTTAAAAAATGGTGTACCTCAAATGGAAATTTTAAACTTTGAAGAGATTAAAAAGATAGAACCTAATATAAGTGACTCAGTAGTTGCAGGATTATACGCAAAAACCGCAGGGATTATTGGACCTTGGGAAGCAACTATTGGAATGATTGAAAATGCTATGGATAACGGTGTAGAACTTGTGCTAAATAGCGAAGTAATTGCCATTGAAAAAAAGGATAATTTCTACAAGGTTAAAGATTCTAAAGGAAATACTTATGAAAGTAAAATAATCATAAACTGTGCAGGGGTATATACAGATAAAGTTCACAATTTTGTTTATCCATGTGAATATAAAATAATTCCAAGAAGAGGTCAATATTTTGTAATGGATAAAAATGAAGGAAAAAAGGTAAACACTGTAATTTTTCAATGCCCAAATAAATTAGGAAAAGGAGTTTTAGTTACTCCAACAGTTCATGGGAATTTATTATTAGGTCCTGATTCTCAGGATATTTTAGACAAAGAAGATAAAGCTACAACTACAGAACAATTAGAATTTATAAAAGAAAGAGCAACTAAATCAGTTAAAAATATTAGTCTTAGAGAAGTTATTAGAACATTTGCTGGATTAAGAGCTGAATCAGATACAGAAGATTTTGTCATAAAAAATACAAATAATTTTATTGATGTAGCTGGAATAAAATCTCCCGGATTATCTGCAGCACCTGCTATAGCAGAAGATGTATCTAAAATGATTGTTGAGATATTGGAAAACCCTCTTAAAAAAGAAGATTTTAATCCTTTTAGAAAAAAACAAATAAGATTTATGGAACTTTCTAATGAAAATAAAAAAGAAATAATAAAAAAAGATTCTTCTTATGGAAGAATAATTTGTAGATGTGAAAACATTACTGAAGGCGAAATTATTGACAGTATCCACAGAAATATTGGTGCTACAACTGTTGACGGAGTAAAAAGAAGGTGTCGTCCAGGAATGGGTAGATGTCAAGGAGGATTTTGTGGCCCAAGAATACAAGAAATACTTGCTAAGGAATTAAACAAACCTCTTGAAAGTATTGTTCTTGATGGAGAAAATTCTTATATTTTAACTGGAGAAACTAAAAAATAATTATCGGGGTGAAAAAAATGAATTATGATATAGTTGTAATTGGTGGAGGACCTGCTGGTCTTGCTGCTGCTATCGAAGCACACAAAACGGGAGCAAAAAATATTTTAGTTATAGAAAGAGATAAAGAACTTGGTGGAATTTTACAGCAATGCATTCACAATGGATTTGGACTTCATGAATTTAAAGAAGAACTAACTGGTCCAGAATATGCTCAAAGATTTATAGAGCAATTAAAAGAAATTGGTATTGATTATAAATTAGATACAATGGTTTTAAATCTTACAAAAGAAAAGAAAATTCAAATGATTAATACAATTGATGGTTTTGTAGAACTTGAAGCAAAGGCTGTTGTTTTAGCAATGGGATGTAGAGAACGTACAAGAGGTGCTATTGCCATTCCTGGAGATAGACCTGCAGGAATTTTCACTGCTGGGGCAGCTCAAAGATTTATAAATATGGAAGGTTATATGGTTGGGAAAAAAGTTTTAATACTGGGTTCTGGAGATATAGGTTTAATTATGGCAAGAAGAATGACTCTCGAAGGAGCAGAAGTAAAAGCTGTTGTTGAACTTCTACCTTATTCAGGAGGATTAATGAGAAATATTGTACAATGTCTAAATGATTATGATATTCCTCTTCTTTTAAGCCACACTATTATAAATATTAAAGGAAAAGAACGGGTAGAAGCTGTTACTATTGCTAAAGTTGATGAAAATAGAAAGCCTATTTCTGGAACAGAACAAACTTTTGAAGTTGACACTCTTTTACTGTCTGTTGGACTTATTCCTGAAAATGAGTTAAGCTACAAAGCTGAAATAGAAATGGATAGTGTTACTTCTGGTCCAATTGTAAATGAATCAATGGAAACTAGCGTAGAAGGAATCTTTGCATGTGGAAATGTTGTTCATGTTCATGATTTAGTTGATTTTGTTAGTGCTGAAAGTCGTAAAGCAGGGAAAAATGCCGCAAAATACGTTTTGAATCAAATTGTTAACAATGATGATTACATAAAAATCAAACCAATTTCTGGTGTAAGGTATACTGTCCCACAAAAAATTAGATTAGAAAATATTGATAAAAATTTGGAAGTATTTTTTAGAGTTGGAGATGTATTTAAGAATGTTAATTTAATTGTTAAAGATGGGGAAAATCCTATTTTAACACTTAAAAAGCCTCATCTTGCTCCAGGTGAAATGGAAAAAATAAATATTCCATTTAGTTTATTAAAAGATATAAAAAATAAAGAATTAACATTTTCTATAGAAGATAAAGGTGATTTGAAATGATTAAAGAATTGATTTGTATAGTGTGTCCAAGGGGATGTCATCTTGAGGTAGACCTAGATAATAATTATGCTGTTAAAGGAAATGAGTGCAAAAGAGGTGCTGATTATGGATTTAAAGAATTAACAAATCCAACAAGAGTTATTACTTCTACAATTAAAATTTCTGGAGGAATTCATAAAAGAGTCCCTGTAAAAACTGATGGTGCTATTCCTAAAGACCTTAATTTTAAGTGCATGGAAGTTATTAATAAATTGGAAGTAACTTCTCCAGTAAAAGTTGGTCAAATTGTTGTATCTAATATATTAGATACAGGTATAAATGTTGTAATTTCTAGAGATATGTAAAATATCACTTAGTAATTTGGATATCTACAATTAAATTATTTTTACGTTATGCAAAAGTACAGATTTTTATAATCTGTACTTTTTATATTATTTTATGTATAAATTTTAAAAAATATAACTTGAAGTATAAATTTATACTTAGTACACTAATATTAACGGCGCCGTAAATAATTAATTAAAGGAGATTTTATTTATGGAAAAACTTGATTTAAAAGTAATTGGCAAAATTCAAAATGATGGTAGTGGAAGTAAATTAGTTCTAAATAAAAACTACATTAAGGGGCTTACAAATATTAATGATTTTAGTTATATTAATATAATTTGGTGGTTTGACAAATGTGATAACAGTAAATCTAGGACAAAACTTATTGAGAATAGTCCATATAAAAATGCTCCCAATTTATTAGGTACCTTTGCAACTCGTTCTCCTGAAAGGCCTAATCCTATTGGACTAAGTTGTAGTTATATTACTTATGTAGATTATGATAATGGTATCATTGGTTTAGCCTATATAGATGCGGACAATGAAACCCCAATTTTGGATATTAAACCTTATATTCCGAGCCTTGATAGAGTTGAAAATCCAATAATGCCAAATTGGTGTTCTTATTGGCCAAAGAATATTGAAGAATCTGGTAAATTTAATTGGGAAGGTGTCTTCAATTTTTGACAGTTTAATTTAAGGAAAGAATTCATTTATTTTACTATAAACAATAAAAATGAGACAAATAGTTTTCTATTTGTCTCACAAATTAATTTATTGTTTATTTATTAAATTGTCTTAGCTATTTGAGTAGCTAATTTTGCATTATTAAATACAAGTTGAATATTTGAATTTAATGAATCTCCACCAGTAATTTCTTTAACTTTTGCTAGTAAAAATGGTGTACTTTCTTTACCTTTTACTCCATTAGCATCCATTTCTTTAAGAGCTGTCTCTATTGCATTGGTTATTTTGTCATAATCCATTTCAAATTCTTCTGGTATAGGATTTGCTACTACAACTCCACCTTTTAATCCTAATTCCCATTTAGTTTTAATCATTTTTGCAATATCTTCTGCACTATCAATTTTATAATCTAAGCTAAATCCACTTTTTCTAGTGTAAAATGCAGGCATTTCTTTTGTTTGGAATCCAACAACAGGAACCCCTTTAGTTTCAAGATATTCTAAAGTTAGTCCAATATCTAAAATACTTTTTGCTCCTGCACACACAACAGCTACACTTGTTTGAGCAAGTTCTTCAAGGTCAGCAGAAATATCCATTGTAGTTTCAGCTCCTCTATGAACTCCTCCTATTCCACCAGTTGCAAACACTTTTATCCCAGCCATTTCAGCAATAATCATTGTAGTAGCAACTGTTGTAGCTCCATCTAATTTATTAGAAACTATGTGAGCTAAGTCTCTTCTACTAGTTTTTATACAGTCTAGCCCTCTTTTTCCTAGATAATCAATTTCTTCACTTGATAAACCAACTTTTAACTCACCTTTTAAAATAGCTATAGTAGCAGGAACTCCACCATTTTCTCTTATAATGTTCTCAACTTTTAAAGCTGTTTCAACATTTTGAGGATAAGGCATTCCATGAGAAATAATAGTTGACTCTAAAGCAATAACAGGTTTCCCATTTGCCAATGCTTCCTTAACCTCTTCAGAAATTTTTAAATATTTTTCCATTTTATTCTCCTTCTTCTAATATATTTTTTAGATTAATATTTGGATTTATAGTATCTTCATGTTTTAAGGTTAAAATACTAGCTCTTTGGGCAATTCTAGCCATTTCTTCCATAGAGAATTCATTTAAATATCCATAAACAAGTGCAGCAAGAAATGCGTCTCCAGCTCCCGTAGCATTTACTACTTCTACCTCTTCTCCTAAAATTTTACCTTTTTCTTTCTGATTATTATAATAAACTCCATCTTGCCCAAGGCTAATAAACACATTTTTTACTCCTTGTTCAAAAAAATAATCTGCAACTCTATCTAAATCGCTGTCATTATTAATAATAATTCCAGAAAGTTTTTCTGCTTCAATTTTATTAGGCTTTATTGTATGAAAATATCCCAATATGTCTTTAATTTTCATAGATTTTGCTGTAGAAACAGTATCTATAAAAAACACAGTATTTTTATGTCTTTTAACAATATATTCAATAGTTTCTTTAGGAATATTTGTATCGACAATAATAACTCTACTATTTTCAATTATTTTATCTTTCTTTTTAATAAATTCTTCATCTAAATTATCATATATATCCATAGCAGAAATTGCTATTTCTAAATCACCTTTTTCATTAAGAATAGAAAAATATGTAGAACTATTTGTTTTTTCCAAGATTAAAGAGTCATCCATTTCAACTCCAGCTTCTTCAGACCCTTTTAAAATTGCATCAGCGTATAAGTCATCTCCAACAACAGATATTAGTTTAGTTCTAAGCCCAAGTCTAGCCATATTTTCAGCAATATTTCTACCAACTCCTCCAAGACTCAATTTTACATTTCCTGGATTAGAATCATGATAAGTCAGTATATCTTTAGGAAAACATTGAACGTCCATATTTGCACCACCGATTACTGTGCAGTAAGGTAATTCATTTAAAATATACCCTTTCCCTTTAATATAACCTTTTCTAATAAGATTACTAATGTGAACTCCTACTGATGATCTAGTAATATTAAGTTTATCAGCCAGTTCAATTTGACTAATTAAAGGATCGTCTTTAATTATTTTTAAAAGCTCTTTTTCTCTATTTGTCATTGCTCCTCCATAAATAAATGTTTATAAATTAAGCATAAGATTATATAAATAGTATACTAAAATCTATTTAAAAAATCAATGCTTAATTTCAATTTTTTAAATATTTCATTGGAATAAATTTGATTCCAGACATTTCTTTCATGTCTTCTACCTTTATAAATCCTAATTTTTCATATATTTTTTCTGCATATGGAGATGAATTAACTGTAATAAAATCTTTTTTTATTTCACTCTTGATAATATCAAATAAATGCTTTGATATTTTGTGTCCATGAAATCTCTCATCAACAAAAAGTAAAGAAATATGGTTACTTCTTGTTGCAATTAATCCAACAATTTGATTTTCATACTTAGCTACAAAAATTATATCTCTATTTTTTAAAGTTTCTTCTAAAACTAATCCTTCTCCAATAAACTTATAAAAAGTTTCGATACCTTCCTCTGAAAAATCTGGTGCAATAAATTTTTTAAAAGTTGAAATAATTATTTCTGTCAAAGTTTGTTTTGTTTCTAAATCTAAGTCTAAAATTTTTTTATAACTTATTTTAGCATTCATTAATCCTCCCTATAAATAAAAATTTCATCAAGTAAGTTATCAGAATCAGGTAATTTTTTATAACTACTTGGAAATTCTAAAATCTCTGTATAAATAATTCCTTCTGTTTTATTTCCTTTTATCAATATATCTCCATTATTATCAATAATTTGACTTTCTCCTCTAAACTCAATTTTTTCTTTACCAATCTCTTCATAATCAGGGCTATTTGCTATGACAATATAACTGTCATTTTCAATTGCTCTTGTTTTCATTATTCCATAAGTTTTACTAGAAGATATTAATGCTGTATGCGCAATAATTTGAGCTCCTTGCTTTGTCAAAGCTCTTACACTCTCGGGAAACCATCCCTCAAAACAAATTATAACTCCTACTTTTATTCCTTTTATATCAAAAACTAAGGAATCCTCACCACGAGTGTATATTTTTAGTTCCGAACTAGTCAAATTTCTCTTTCTATGTTTTCCTATATATCCTTCTGGTCCAGTAACTACAGCTGTAATATATAAATTCTCATTTTCTTTCTCGATTATTGCACCTACAATATAAACTGAATATTTAATTGATAACTCAATTAGTTTTTGTGTAGTAGTTCCCTCCGGAACTTTTTCAGCCAGTCTAATCCGCTCTTCCTCCTCAATAAAGTACCCCGTAGAAAATAATTCAGGTAAAACTAATAAATCAATTTCTTTTGATTTTAAATATTTTTCAACATTTAAAAGATTTTCCTCCTTATTTCCTCTGACACTTCCAATTTGTAAAGCTCCTATTTTCATATAAAAATCCTCCTAAAAATACTATAAATTTACCTTTTAATTAAAGGTATAAAATTATATCATTTTACTATTTAAAAGATAAGCGAGTCAATGAATTTTGAAAATTTTCTATAGAATTATTGAACTTTTTTATCTTCTAGTGTATAATTTATTTGATTTACCTTAAAGGAGGAAAAGAGTGGAACAAAATTGTATTATTATAGGGATTGCTGGTGGTAGTGGTTCAGGAAAAACAACAGTTGCTCGGCGATTATTAGAAACATTTAAAGAAGAAGATGCTATACTTATTGAACAAGATGCTTATTATAGAGAACTATATATTGATTCTATTGATGAGAGAGCAAAAATGAATTTTGATCACCCTAACGCAATAGAATTCGAATTATTAGAAAAGCAATTAAAAGACTTATATAGTGGATTTAGCATTGAAAGACCAATATATGATTTTGCCACACATATGAGAAAAGAAGAAACAAAACACATTAATCCTTCAAAAATTATTATTGTTGAAGGAATATTGATTTTTGCTGTACCTGAAATTAGAAAATTATTTGATGTAAAAATCTTTGTAGATACAGATGCAGATGAAATGTTACTTAGAAGAATTGAGAGAGACATTACAGAAAGAGGAAGAACTTTTGAATCTGTTAGAGACCAATATCTTTCTACCGTAAAGCCAATGTACCTTGAATTTGCTGAACCAAGTAAGAGATATGCTGATATAATTATTCCACGTGGAGGAGAAAATAAAATAGCAATTAATATGGTAATTGCGAAAATGAAAAGATATCTTAAAAAAGGAGTCTTATAATGAAAATATTATCATGGAACGTTAATGGTATAAGAGCTGTTGAAAAAAAAGGATTTATAGAATATGTTAAAAATTCTGGATACGATTTAATTGGAATACAAGAAACAAAAGCACAACCTGATCAACTTAGCGAAGAATTACTGAATATTGAAGGATATAAATCATATTTTAAATGGGCAGAAAAAAAAGGGTATTCTGGAGTTGCTATTTACTCAAAGGAAGAACCCTTAGAAGTAACTGACATGGGAATTTCTGAGTTTGATTCAGAAGGAAGAGTTATTATTGCTAAATTTAAAGAATTTACTTTTATTAATGCATATTTCCCAAACAGTCAAGATGCTGGTAGAAGAATTGATTATAAAGTTGATTTTTGCGAGGCTATGCTTAAGCTTTGTAATGAAAAAGTTGCTAATGGAGAAAATATTGTTCTTTGTGGAGATTACAATATAGCTCATACAGAAATGGATTTGGCTAGACCAAAGCAAAATGAAGGTAATCCAGGATATTTACCTGAAGAAAGAGCATTTATGAATAAATTTTTAGATGCTGGATATATTGATACTTTTAGATATTTTAAACCTACTGAAGTAAAATATTCGTGGTGGTCTTATAGAATGAAGGCTAGAGAAAAGAATATTGGCTGGAGAATAGATTATCATTGTGTTAACAAAAGTTTTATAGATAATGTAAAAGATGTTGAAATTTTAAATGAGGTAGAAGGCTCAGACCATTGCCCTGTTTATATTGAGTTAAAATAGTCATAATTGGGAATCTTAGGATATGATTTACATATCCTAAGATTTTTGTTTATAGAGATGATTTCATGTAAAGTTTTTTAAATTTTAATATTCTTTATTATTATGGTTAAAATCAACTTTATAGTAAATAGAGAATATTAAAGGTAATATCACTAGAACTAATAAAATAACAAAAATTAATCCGTTCATCATTACTAATGCCATTGTTGAAAATAGTGGTCCACCCGACAACCATAGAGGAATAAGTCCACAAATTGTTGTAGAAGTTGTTAAAATAATAGGCCTTAACCTTGTAATACAAGAGTCTACTATGGCAATATGTAAATCTTTCCCTTCTTTCATTTCTATATCAATCCTATCCATTAAAACTATTGCCGTATTAACTGTAATCCCAGATAAGGCTATCAGTCCAAGTAAAGGCATAAAACCAAAATCTCTTCCTGAAATTATCAATGTAAAAGCTATTGGAATAATTATAAATGGTATTAATGATACAATTACTGCTATTTTTTTATATGAATTAAACTGTATTACAAGAAGTAAAGTAATAAGCATTATTGCTATTGGTAAAACTTTTATAATAGAATCAATACTTTCATTGGTTGTTTCTAATTCTCCACCAATTTCATAAGAGTATCCATATCCCCAATTTAATTTCTCTTTTTCCAATATAGGAATTAACTTAGTATTTAATATTTCAATTGAGTTGTATCCATCTCTTAAATCTGCTGTAATTGTGATAGTTTTTAGTCTATCTGTCCTATAAATTACAGAAGGCTCCCAAGCAAATTTGATATCAGCAATTTGACTTAAATTTACAGATTGCCCTGTTACCAAAGAAAATATTTTTGCATTTTCAATGTCGCTAAAATTATTATTTCTTGACTCCTTTGCCCTTAAAATAATAGGTGTAACATCTGTATTTTCTCTAAAACTACTTGCATTATATCCATCAATCATTGTATATAAAGATCCTGCGACATCTTGACTGGTCATATTTGCTTTTCTTGCTTTTGACTGATTAATATCAACTATCACTTTTTTAGATTTTAAGCCCCAGTCATCTTGAATATTTTTAGTTCCTTCTGTATCTCTAACAACTTGTTTTATTTGTTCAGAAATTTTATAAAGTTTGTCATTATCTTTTCCTTTAATTCTAATTTGTATTGGCTTTCCTACTGGTGGACCCATTTCTAACTTTGTAATAGTTAAATCCATATCAGGATATTTATTTTCTACATATTCTTCCAGCATTTTTTTTGTTTTTGGAATAATTTTATCTGAAGTCAAATTAATCAGCATAAATGAATACTCTGGAGATGATAACTCTGGTGAAAAAGAAAGGTAAAATCTAGGAGCACTTTCACCAATAAATGTCCCCCAAGTTGTTATTCCTTCCTTAGAATACTTTTTAGTTGTTCCACCTGTTAAGAATAAATCAATTATCCCTCCACTTTTTGGATTATTTTCAACTTCTAAATTGTCCTTTATATATCTATCAATATCTTTCATAATTTCTTGAGTTTGTTTTATAGATGTTCCCCCAGGCATTTTGAAAGTTGCTGTCATTATAGGTTTATCTGCATTTGGAATAAAAATAAAGGGAACACTATTAATTCCTATTACTCCAAAAACTAGAATAATAACCATAACTATTAAAGATAAATATTTCTTTTTTAGTAAGAAAACTAATCCACTTTTATATTTTTTATATATAGGACCATTGTATGTTTCTTCTTTTTTCTCAACTTTAATATATAAAACACAAAGTAAAGGAATTAATGTCATTGCTAAAACCCAAGAAACTATAAGTGTAATAGACACTACTTGGAACAATGATTTACAAAATTCTCCAACATCTGACTGTGCTAATCCTATCGGCAAAAAAGCACAACAAGTTGTTAATGATGAAATGAGTAATGGAAGCACCAATTCACTTGAGGATTCCTTTACAGCAGTTATGGGATCTCTACCATTTTCCATTTTTACCATTATACTTTCAGATGCAACAATAGAGTTATCAACAAGCATTCCAAGTGCAATTATTAAAGCCGCAAGAGAAACTTGCTCAACCATAATATTAAAAAATGACATAATTAGAAATGTTATAGATACTATTACTGGTATCATTGCAGCTATAAGGAACCCTGTACGTAGTCCTAAAAATATTAATAATACAAAAACTACTGTAATTATACTTTGTATTAAAGAAGCTGAAAAGCTATTGATTTTATTCTCTACTATACTCGGCTGAAACGAAACTAACTCAGCGTCTACCCCTACTGGTAAAATTTCTTCCATTGATTTTAATTTATTTTTAATGTTTTTCCCTAATTCAACGATATTTCCATCATCTTTCATAGATATAGCTAGTGCTATTCCAGATTTATTATTAACTCTAAATTCTGATTCTATAGGGTCTGGATAATCTTTATAAACTCTTGCAATATCTTTCAAATAAAAAGACTGATTCGAATTTGGTATACTTATAATAGTTTGTTCCAAATCCTCTATAGAATTAAAGTTTCCTGATGGTTCTAATGAAATCATTTCACTATCTATATAAACGCTTCCTCCGGGAATAACTATATTTGTTGCTTCCAAAATTTGTTGTAACTGATAAGGTGATACACCAATTTCTGCAAGTTTATCATTTTTATATTCAACAAAAATTCTTTCTTCTTGATTTCCAATAATATTAACTTTTGCAACATTGGGAATTGCCAAAAGCTCATCTTTCATATTATCAGCAATTTTTTTTAGTTCTTTGGGAGTATATCCTTCTCCAGATACTCCAATAATTGATCCATAAACATCTCCAAATTCATCATTAACAAAAGGTCCAATAGTATTTGCAGGTAAGTTTAAATTAGAAACTTTTCTTCTCAATTTATCCCAAATAGGCTGCATATCCTTATATTTATTAGAAACTTCTACCGTTACCATTGAAAAACCATTTTTACTTGTACTTTTAATTTCTTTAATTTCAGGGATTTCTGTAACAGCTTCTTCAATTTTATCTGTAACCAATTCTTCTACCCTTTTAGGACTTGCCCCCGGAAAATATGTCACAACAATCGCTGACCTTATTGTAAATCCAGGATCTTCTGCTTTTGGCATAGAAAAATAAGAAAATATTCCTCCAATAAAAGCCAATATAACTATTGTGAGAGTTACAACTTTATTTTTTATTGCTAATTCTGTAATTTTCATTATTTGGCCTCCTCATAAAGTTTAACCTTTTGTCCTTCAACTATTCTATTAACTCCTGCTGTAACAACCTTTTCATTTTTTGTTACGCCAGAAATAACTTCAATTCTATTATTAATTATATTTCTTATTTTTATTTTCTTTTTAGCAATAACACCTTGATTATCTTGAATATTTTCTATAACATATACAAACTTTTCTTTATTATTATCTTCATTAACTGAAAGTAATGGAAGAGTTATAACTTCTGCTTTATCTTCTGATATAAATTTTACTTCTACCCCCATCCCAATTTTCAATGGACTATTTGACTTATCAATCCCTACTTTTACAATATAAGTTCCTCCAAATCCAGTAGAACTATTTCCAATTTCGGTTATTGTTCCTTCAAAATTTTGATTAAGAGTATTTATAAATATATTAGCCTTATCTCCTAATTTTATATTATTGATAAAATTTTCAGAAACATAAATTTCTGCTTGTAATTTTTCATCAACGTCCAATCTAAATATAGGCATTCCTGCACTTACATTTTCATTTTCTTGAGCCATTTGCATAGCAATTGTTCCATCTTCTGGAGCACGTAATTCTGTATAAGATAATTGTAATTTAGCTAATTCCACTTGAGTTAATGTCGATTTTAAAACAGCATTACTCGCTGATTTTCCTGCTTTTGATTGCTCATATTGTGATTGTGTTTGAGCCTGCTTTGCAATAGTTTCAGCATATACTGCCTTTGCTTGTGCTAATCCTGCCTTTGCTTGTTCAACTCCAGCATTTGCTTGTTCAACTGACAATTTTGCATTATCATATATATTTTGGGCAATATTGTCATTTAAATACAATTGCTTATATCTTTCAAATTCCTTTTTAGCAAGAGTTTGAGATGAAACTGCACTATTATACATAGCTTCAGCTTGTTTTATAGCAGATTCTGCTTGAGCTATTCCTGTTTTCGCTTGAGCTATTCCTGTTTTCGCTTCAGTAATTACTAAACTACTATTTAAAGTAGAAGCTTTCCCTTGTTCATATCCTGCAATTGCTTGTTCTACTTGTAATCTATAAGGATTTTTATCAAGAACAGCTAGTAACTGCCCTTTTTTTACTTTATCTCCTATTTTTACATAAACTTTTTCAATAGAACCATTAACTTTAAAGCTCAAATTTGATTGTAAATAAGGATTTAAAGAACCTGAAAATTTTTGTGTAGCTTTATCATTACTCCCTAAAACAGTTTCATATTTAACAGTTTTAATTATTTCGGAAGTGTCTTTTTTATCCTTGTCGCAAGAAATTATTGTTAAAACAATTATTGCTATAAATGTTATTTTTTTTATATTTAAATTCATAAGAATTCCTCCATTATTTTATATTTAATTAGTTTGTTACAAAACTCCAACACCTTTATTTTACTTATATAAAAAACTATGTTTTTTATATAATCCCCCACCTTCGGTGGGGAAAGAGAGTGGGAAATCGGGGCTAAGCCCAAACCTATGACAAGGAAATATCCTCGCCACTCCATAATTGGACTAAAGACTTAAAAGTCTAAGTCTCGTTAAAACCAATAAAAATCTTATCTGTATTATTTTTAACTGTATACATATATTTCTTAGTTTTACAACTAGCTATTTATATTTAATTCTAAATCTCTTAAAAAATCATCTTTTTCTTCATTACTTTTTAACATATAGAAATCTCCATAAAGTCTTTCTATTTTTATTATTTCAAACATTAAATCATAAGTTGTAGCTGTGTTATATTGTTCTGCAGAAAATACTGTACTTTGTGAATCAATCAAATCAAAGGTAGAGCTAACTCCTTTTGAATATGTATCTTCTATAATTTTTAATGCTTCTCTTGCTGAATTTAATGATATTTCTGAGCTCTTAGTTTTCGAGTATTCAGAAATTATTTTTGATATTTGACTTATTAATTGTTGCTCAATATATGTTTCAGTCATATTTTTTTGAATTTGAAGACTTTCTATATTTTTTTGTGCAATTTTTCTATCTACACTTAATTCACCACCATCGTATATTGGGAGTTTAAATCCTATTCCAATACTCCAATCTCTATCGTCTGGATTTCCCAATAAAGATGTAACAGGTCTTAAATAATCAGGAACACTAGAAATATCTAGTTTTTCTGACCCTACCCCTTCTGAAATTATATTATTCACTGAATAAGAAGCTTGTAATGCAACAGTTGGAATATATCTTTTATTTTTTGCATTTTCTTCTAATCTTTTTTGAATTTCAATTCCATAGTCTAAACTCTTAATCTCAGAGGATTCTTTTTTTGTTTGATTTAACATAAATTTGACCAAAGTTTTAATGTTATTTTGGTTAGAAATATAATTAAAAATTTTAGGATTACTTGTTATCAAATAAGGGTTATCAATAGTTAAATTTTTAATAGATAAGTCTTCATTTAAATCATAATTCATTATTCTTTTTAAATTTGTTTTTGCAACATCTATATTTAGCATTATTTCTATCCATTGACTTTCATTTTTTGAAAACTCATTTTCAAATATAAATATATCTGCTTTCCCAGAATTTCCTACAGCCTTTTTTTCCTTTGCTATATTTAGATGTTTATCCAAAAGCTCTAAATTATTTTTTTGAATTCTTCCATAAGATTCCAGTTTTAAAACTGTAAAATACGCTTCAGAAACTTCTACAACTAAATCCCTTTCTGCTTTTTTAAGTTCTTCTTCTTTAAGTTTTTTTTGTTTATTTAGAATTTCAACATTCATATTCAAATCTTCACTTAAAATTACTTGTGTTAAAGTAATTTCGGCACTTAAAGTTTTTTCAGCAGGAGTTATAACACTTTCTGCTCTGTCCTTATCAATTTGAAGAGCTGTAGCATTAAAATCTAATTTTGGTTTATAATTAGATTTAGCTTTTTTTATATTCAAATCAGATATTTCAACTTCTTTTTTCAAATTTTTAATTACTTGGTTATTATCCATTGCAATTTGAATTACTTCTTTTAAATCAAGAGCTTCTTCTGAATTTTCAGGTAAGAAATTAATAATTTTGTTTTTTGCAAGAATATTCCATTGTGGCCACTTATTTGTTTTTTTGATAGCTTCCATATTAAACGTCAATCTTGGTTCAATATTATCAATTGGTGTAGCAGTAGAAGATATTTTCTTAGTAGCTAGATAATCTCCAATATTAATTGCCATTAATCTTAATCTCTTTTTATATTCTCTATCGAAGTCATATTCTCCAAGCGTTTCAAATTTGTTACTGTTTAAAGATAAAATATTAAAGCTTGGAATACT
>JAFGUR010000235.1 GCA_016938425.1 Fusobacteriaceae bacterium | reverse complement strand
TTCTTTTAAAAAAAAATTTAATTCTAAATCAAAAGAATTTATAGGTAAATTTTTAAAGAAAATTTTCTTACCTACTTTAAACTTATCAAGTATTTCTTTTTCAATTTCTCTCATATTACTTTAATTTCTCCTAAAACTTTTTTAATTTTATAATTTTTGTGCTATAATCAAAAAGGGTGATTATATGTTTATAAATAAGAATGAATACTATGAAATTAACACTTTAAGTGATTTTGGTCTAACAGCAGTTTATTCAACAGTAAAAGCAGGCTCTCCTGCACCGTATAACAATCCTAATGGATTGGAAGAATTAAATTCTTTAATATCTCTTCTTAACAAGTCTGACAAAACCCTCATCTATGCAAAACAAACCCATTCTGATAACATTGAAATTATTGATGACATCATTAAAGAAAATTATGAAGATGTCGACGGATTCATTACAAAAAGAAAAGACGTTTTATTTGCCACATTTTATGCTGATTGTCTACCAATCTATATTTATGACAAAAAACAAGAAATTATTGGACTCTGTCATAGTGGATGGGTTGGAACATTTAAAGGAATTGGTCCTAAAATGTTAGATATTTTCGCATCTACATTCAATAGCAAGAAACATGACTTAGTTATTGCCTTAGGAATTGGCATAGGTCATTGTTGCTATGAGGTATCACAAGATTTTTATGACAAATTTAAGTCGATTTCAAGTGATGACCTTGTTAATAAAAGTTTCTATAGAAAAAAAGATAAATTATTCTTTGATAACGAAGACTATAATTATTATAGATTCAAAGAGTTAGGTATTACAAACATTACTAAAAGTAAAAAATGTACTTACTGCTCTGATGAATTTCATTCTTATAGAAGAGATAAAGAAAATGCTGGTAGAAATACTGCAATATTAAGTTTCTAATTTTTCTTTTCCTTTCTTTTCATAAATCTATAATTTATGATTTTCTATAAAAAGGGTTTCCCAAGGTAGGAAACCCTATATATTCTTATAAAAATGATTTTAATATTTCAAGTTCCCCTTCAAATTCTACTTCTAAATTAGCAGGTATAAAATATGTATCTCCCTTTTCCAATTTATATTTATTATTATTAAAAATTATCTTACCTTCTCCATCAAGTATAGATAAAATTACAAAATTTTTATATGTTGTATCTTTGTATATCCCAGAAACATTGATTTTATCTATATTAAAATATTCATTTCTTGTTAGATTCTGTATCTTTGTATTTTGATTCTGTATAATTTTTCTTTCATTTTCTCTAGAAATAAATGGATTTTTATTAAATTCTATTACTTCTACTGCTTTATCTATATGTAATTCCCTTTTTTCTCCATCAACAATTCTGTCAAAATCATAAATTCTATATGTTGTATCTGAATTTTGTTGAGTTTCACAAATTACTACAGAACCTTCTAAAGAGGCATGGACTACTCCTGGTTCTACATAGATAAAATCCCCTTTTTTTACAGAGATAATATTAAATAAATCATCAAAATTATTATTTTTTACTTTTTCTAAAAATTTTTCCTTACTCATTCCACTGGCTAATCCCATTATTAATTTAGCATCTTCACTTGCATCTATTATATACCAAGATTCTGATTTTCCAAATTCCCCTTCTACCCTTAAAGCATATTCATCACTAGGATGAACTTGAACTGATAATCTATCATTTACATCTAGATATTTTATAAGTAATGGAAACTTGTTCCCATATTTTTTATAAATCTCTTCTCCTAAAAGTTTATCTTTATAACTATAAATTAATTCTTCTAATGTTTTTCCAGAAAGTTCTCCATTTTCTACAACACTCATTCCATTTTTATGACATGTTATTTCCCAGCTTTCACCGATATTTTTATTTTTAGGGATTTCCATATTCAATAATGTCTTAAACTTATTACCACCCCAAATTTTTTCTTTAAATACTTTTTTAAACTTTAATGGATACATTTTGTCACTCCTATTATATTTTTTTTAGTTTGTTGAAAAACTCCAAAATTTGATTTTACTTATATAAAAAATTTTGTTATATATATGCCCCCCACTTACAATGGGGAAAGAATGAAGGAGTCAGAACGAATCCTAAACCT
>JAFGUR010000234.1 GCA_016938425.1 Fusobacteriaceae bacterium | reverse complement strand
TAATTTCTATATTAAATCAAATTTCAGAAGATGATGAAGTAATTATATCAGATGATTCTTCAAATGATTTAACTTTAGAAAAAATAAGAAAAATTAATGATAAAAGAATAAAAATTTATGAAAATAATAAATTTAGAAGTCCTATTTTTAATTTTGAAAATGCACTAATGAGAGCAAAAAATGACCTTATTTTTTTAAGTGATCAAGATGATATTTGGGAAGAAAATAAAATAAGAATAATGAAAAAACAACTTCAAAATTATGATCTAGTTGTAAGTGATTGCATAGTGGTTGATGAAAACCTTAAAATATTAGAGAATTCATTTTTTTATTTAAGAAATTCAGGAAAGGGAATTATTAAAAATTTATACAAAAATACTTATTTAGGATGTTGCATGGCTTTTAATAGAAAAATTTTAGAAAAAGCACTACCATTTCCTAAAAATATTCCAATGCACGATATATGGTTAGGAATAATAGGAGAATCTTTCGGTAAAACTATTTTTATAAATGATAAATTAACGAGGTATAGAAGGCATAATAATAATGCTTCTCCAACGGCTGAAAAGAGTAGTTATTCAATTAAAAAGAAAATAGATTTTAGACTAAATGTAATAAAATCATTAATATTAAGAAAGTTAAATTGGAGATAGATTAATGAAAATATCAATAATAACAGTAAGTTATAATAGTTCAAAAACTATTAAAAATACTTTTGACTCAATATTAAGTCAAACATATAACAACATTGAGTATATAGTGATAGATGGGGATTCAAAAGATAGTACAGTGAAAATCATTAAGGAGTATGAAAAAAGATTTTTAGAAAGAAGAATAGACTTTAAATGGATTTCTGAAGAAGATAATGGGTTATATGATGCAATGAATAAGGGGATAAAAAAAGCTACGGGAGAAATTCTAGGGATATTAAATTCAGATGATTTCTATTGTGATAACTTTGTTATAGAAGAAGTGATAAAGGCTTTAGGAAAAAATCAAACAGATTCTTTATATGCAAATCTTTATTATGTTGAAGAAAAAAATGTTAATAAAATAATTAGAAATTGGAAATCTAAAAAATATGAAGATGGTTTTTTTGAAAAAGGATGGCAAATAGCACATCCAACATTTTTTGTAAAAAGAGAAGTGTATGAAAAATATGGCTTGTTTAATTTAGATTTTAAAATAGCTGCTGATTATGAAATAATACTGAGGTTTATAAAGAAAAATAATATTTCTACTCAATTTTTAGATAAATATTTAATAAAAATGAGATTAGGTGGAGAAAGTAATCAAAGTATAAAAAATATAGTAGAAGGAAATAAAGAAATTTATAGAGCATGGTTAGTTAATAATTTAAAAGTTTCTAAAATGCTATTTATAAATAAAATATTTTATAAAATAAAAGAGTTTATATAAATAAAGGAGCAAGAAAATGTCAAAGTTTAAAAAAATAGAAACAAATATAAAAGACCTCTTCATTATTGAGCCAACAGTATTTGGTGATAATAGAGGTTTTTTTATGGAAAGTTATAGTAAAAAAGATTTTGTAGAAATAGGATTGAACATGGATTTTATTCAAGATAATCATTCAAAATCAAAAAAAGGAGTTCTAAGGGGGTTACATTTTCAAACAAGATTTACTCAAGGAAAACTTGTAAGAGTAACAAAAGGAAGAGTTTGGGATGTAGCAGTAGACCTTCGTGAAGGCAGTGAAACTTTTGGAGAATGGTATGGTTTAGAGCTATCAGAAGAGAATAAGAAAATGTTTTATGTGCCAGAAGGATTTGCTCATGGTTTTTTGACTCTTGATGATGAAACAGAATTTCAATATAAATGTACCGATTATTATGCGCCAGAATTTGATGCAGGGATAATATGGAATGATGAAACAGTAGGAATACAATGGCCTTTCGAAGAATATGGGATAAAAGAGGAAGAGTTACTTATTAGTGGGAAAGACCAAGTTTTACCAAAAATTGAAGATAGAAAAAGGTTTGAATAATTATAATTAGTAGTTAGAAATTAGTAATCAGTGATGAGAAAAATATTTGACAGATTTAAGAAGAAGATTAAAAAACATTTAACTATAGGATTTGCACCATGATATATGATAAGTAATCTAGTGTATATATTGTGTTTATCCAGTGGTTTGAATTAGTTTAATTATTTTATTCAAGTCAGAATATGAACTTTCATTTTCAATTATACATCATTCATTATAAATTGCATTGAGAGGAGTAACATGATTTTATTAACAGGTGCCAATGGACAACTTGGTACAGATTTCAAGAAAATATTAGACAATAAAAATACAGAATATATTTCAACAGACTTTACAGATTTAGATATAACAAATATTGATAATGTTAGAGACTTCGTTAAAGGTAAAGAAATTTCTTATATTATTAATTGTGCAGCATATAACAATGTTGATAAAGCAGAAGAAGAGAAAGAATTTTGCTATAAGCTTAATACAGAAGCACCTAAGAATTTAGCAATAGTTGCTAAAGAAATAGGGGCTATTTTTGTTACTTATTCAACAGATTTTGTTTTTGGAGGAGAAAAAAAGTCTCCTTATACAGAAGAAGATAAAAAAAATCCTTTATGTACTTATGCAGAGAGTAAATCTTTAGGAGAAGATGAAGTTTTAAAGATTTATGATAAAGTTTACGTAATAAGAACTTCTTGGGTCTTTGGAATGGGGAATAATAATTTTAATAAACAAGTAATTAATTGGAGCAAAACAAGAGATGAACTTAATATTGTGGATGATCAAGTTTCTAGTCCCACTTACTCATGGGATTTAGCTGAATATTCATGGGATTTAGTGAAGAGTAATCAGTTTGGATTATATCAACTTTCAAATGATGGGGAATGTAGTAAATATGATCAAGCTAAATATGTTTTAGAGAGTATTGGTTGGCAAGGAAAATTAGGAAGAGCCAAAACAGAAGATTTCAATTTACCAGCAAAAAGAGCAAATTATAGTAAAATTTCTTCTGAAAAAGCCGAAAAGATTATAGGGAGAAAAATGCCAAGTTGGCAAAGTGGAATAGATAGATTCCTTTTGGAATTAAAAGGGAATAATTAACCACTAGATAAACACAGATTAGCACAGAGAATTAAGAAATAGAAAAAGTTATCTATCTGGTTAAATTTTGTGTAAATCCCGTGGTAAAAAATTAAATCATGGAGGGGAAAATGAATTATTTAGTAACAGGTGGAGCAGGATTTATTGGAGCAAATTTTGTTAAATACATGCTTAAAAAGTATGAAGATATTAATATAGTAGTTTTAGATAAGCTTACTTATGCAGGGAATTTAGGAACAATTGGAGAGGAATTAAAAGATTCTAGAGTTTCTTTTGTAAAAGGGGATATTTGCAATAAAGAGTTAGTTGAAAATATATTTATGAATAATGATATAGATTATGTAGTGAATTTTGCGGCTGAATCCCATGTTGATAGAAGTATTGAAGATCCAGGAATATTTCTTAAAACAAATATATTGGGGACACAAATTTTAATGGATGTTGCAAAAGCACATTGGACAATTAGTAAGGATGAAAAAGGTTATCCAGTTTATAAAGATGGGAAAAAATTTTTACAAGTAAGTACAGATGAAGTTTATGGAACCCTTGAAAGAGATATACCAGAGGGACAGTCTTTAGTTGATAATGGACAGTTGACAGTTGAAAATGGGTTAAGCTTGGAAGAGTTAAAAGATTTATTTAAAAATAGAGAAGCTATGCCAAAGGTATTTGGAAATAAATTTTTTACAGAGGAAAAAGGTCTTGACCCAAGAAGTCCATATGCTACGTCAAAAACAGGTGCAGATATGCTAGTTAGAGCCTATAATGAAACGTATCATTTTCCAGTAAATGTGACAAGATGTTCAAATAATTATGGACCATATCATTTTCCAGAAAAATTAATTCCTTTGATAATAAAGAATATTCTTGAAGGGAAAAATTTACCAGTTTATGGTGATGGAAAACAAGTAAGAGATTGGCTATATGTTGAAGATCATTGTAAAGGAATAGATATGGTTATTAATGGTGGGAGACTTGGAGAAGCATATAATATTGGTGGATTTAATGAAGAGCAAAACATTAATATTGTAAAATTAACAATAGACACAGTGAGAAAGTTGGTAGTTGATAATGGAGAGTTGAAAGTTAAAGACCAATATAAAAATGTAGTTAAATGTCCATTAGAAAAAATAAATTATGACTTGATTACCCATGTACAAGATAGACTTGGGCATGATGCAAGGTATGCAATAGATCCAGCAAAAACTGTAAAAGAATTAGGATTTTATCCAGAAACACCATTTACAGTGGGAATAGAAAAAACTATTAAATGGTATCTTGATAATCAAGAATGGGTTAATGAAGTAGTAAGTGGAGATTATCAAAAATACTATAATGAAATGTATGGGAAAAAATAAAAATAGTTGGCAGAGGAAAGTTGACAGTTGAAAGTCAAGGAGCAAAATGAGAAAAGAAAGTATTGTATATGAAAAAGCTTTTAACTTTGCAGTTAGAATAGTCAAAATGTATAAATATCTGTGCGGTGGGAAGAAAGAGTATATTTTATCTAAACAATTGGTTAGAAGTGGAACTAGTATAGGGGCTAATATAGCAGAAGGGTTAGAAGGACAAAGTAAGAAGGATTTTATTGCTAAGCTTAGTATAGCGTTTAAAGAAGCTGTTGAATCTAAATATTGGATTGATTTATTTAGAGAGACAGAGTATTTAAATGAAGATGAATATAACAGTATTTATCAAGATGTCATGGAACTAATTAAGATGTTGACTAGAATAATAAAAACAACAAAAGAAAATAACTTTGAAATTTAAAGCCTTTTCAATTGTCAATTTTCAACTATAAACTAAAATAAAGGGGAGAAAGTATGAAGGGAATAATTTTAGCAGGGGGAAGTGGAACAAGACTTTATCCAGTAACAAAAGCAATATCTAAGCAAATTACACCAATTTATGATAAACCTATGATTTACTATCCATTATCAGTTTTAATGTTAGCAGAGATAAAAGATATATTGATTATATCTACGCCAAGAGATTTACCTGTATTTAAAGAATTATTAGGAACAGGAGAAGACTTTGGAGTAAATTTTAGTTATGAAGTACAAGAAAATCCAAATGGATTAGCAGAAGCTTTTATTATTGGAGAGAGCTTTATAGGAAATGACTCGTGTGCATTGGTATTAGGAGATAATATATTTTATGGACATGGACTTACTGGAATGTTAAAAGATGCTTCTAAGAGAGATTCTGGAGCTACGATTTTTGGTTATCCAGTTCAAAATCCAAAATCATTTGGAGTAGTTGAATTTGATAGAAATGGTGTTGCAATATCTTTAGAAGAAAAACCAGAAAATCCAAAATCTAACTTTGCAATTCCAGGATTATATTTTTATGATAACACAGTAGTTGAAAAGGCTAAGGCAGTAAAACCTAGTTATAGGGGAGAATTAGAGATAACAACACTTAATGAGATGTACTTAAATGAGGGAACTTTAAATGTTATTAACTTAGGTAGAGGAATGGCTTGGCTTGACACAGGGACCCATGAAGGACTTTTAGACGCATCAAATTTTGTTGCGACAGTTCAAAAGAGACAAGGAGTAATGGTAGCTTGTCCAGAAGAAATAGCTTATAAAAATGGTTGGATAACAGAGGAAAAGGTAGAAGAGTTAGCAAAATCTTTGTTAAAATCGGAGTATGGGAAATATTTGATGAATTTGATTATTAGTCATAAATAATATTGAATTATAAAAATGGAGTCATATTCTTGACTCCATTTTTATAATTATATTTTTAACATTTTATTTAAAGTTACTAAAAGTTCATCAATAACTTGAGAATCATCATTTTTAATTTTTTCAATTACACAAGTATTTAAATGCCTTTCAAGTAAAGCCTTACTAAGTCCATTTAATGCTGATTTTACAGAACTTATCTGATTTAAAACATCATCACAGTAAATGTCATCATCAATCATTTTTTTAATTCCTTTAATTTGCCCTTCAATTTTATTAATTCGATTGGAAAGTTTCTTTTTATTTTCCTCATGTTTCTCTAAATCACAAATAATACATTTTTCACTCATAATAACTCTCCTAAAATTTAATATTTTTTAATCGTAAAGCATTAGTAACAACAGACACACTGGATAAGGCCATAGCTCCTCCAGCAATCATAGGGTTTAGCAAATGACTAGTAAATGGGTATAAAATACCTGCAGCTATAGGAATTCCAACTACATTGTAAAAAAATGCCCAAAATAAGTTTTGCTTAATATTTTTCATAGTTATTTTACTTAATGAAATAGCTTTAAAAACATCATTAATACTATTTTTTAATAAAATAACATCTGCACTTTCAATAGCAATATCAGTTCCATTTCCAATAGCGATTCCAACGTTTGCTCTAGCTAGGGAAGGAGCATCATTAATACCATCTCCAACCATAGCAACAATTCGATTTTCACTTTGCAATTTTTCAATTACAGAAGATTTTTCATGGGGTAAAACGTCAGAAATAACATTAGAAATACCAACTTCTCTACCAATAAAATTAGCTACTTTTTTATTATCTCCAGTTAGAAGAATAATGTCAATTCCAAGTTGTTTTAATTTTGAAATAGCTTCTAAAGAATCTTCTTTTACTTTATCTGCAATTGAAATTACACCAGCTATTTTTTTATTAATAGAGACAATAATAGGAGTTTTCCCTTCAGAAGAAAATCGGTTAATAATTTCATAAGGAATATTATCTATAGAATTATTGCTCATTAATTTTATATTTCCAATTAAAATCTCATCATTATTTATAAAAGCCTTAACACCTAATCCCATTAAAGTTTCGAAGGAGTTTATGGTTAGAAGAGAAATATTTTCATTTTTAGCAAAATTAACAATGGCTTCTCCTAAAGGATGTTCAGAAAAATTCTCTACACTTGCTACATAGCTTATTAATTTATTCTTATCATCAATAAAATCTATAATATCATTAACTACTGGTTTACCTTCTGTAATTGTTCCAGTTTTATCAAAAACAATAGTATCAATTTTATGTAAAGTTTCAAGAGGTTCTCCACCTTTTATGAGGATTCCTTCTTGTGCACTTCTACCAGTCCCAACCATTATAGCTGTAGGAGTAGCAAGACCTAAAGAACATGGACAAGCTATAACTAAAACAGAAATAAAAATAGTTAAGGCAAAGATAGAAGGAGTTTCTGGTAATGAATAATTTAGATATTTTCCCAAAATATACCAAATTAAAGATGAAATAGTCGCTATACCCATGACAATAGGGACAAAATACGCACTAATTTTATCTGCTAATTTAGCAATAGGAGCCTTAGAACCTTGGGCCTCCTCTACTAATTTAATTATTTTTGACAAAATAGTGTCCTTACCAATTGCTAAAATTTTAATTGTTAAACTTCCATTTTTATTAATGCTTCCCCCATATACCTCAGAATTTTGAGATTTTTTAACAGGAATACTTTCTCCAGTCATAAAAGATTCATCTACATGACTAGAACCATCAATAACAACTCCATCACTAGGTATAATTTCACCAGATTTTACAAGAATTATGTCGTTTAAAGTTAAATCGTCGATATTTATATCGAACATTTGCTCATTTCTTATTAGATGAGCAATTTTAGGTCTCAATTTTGATAATTTTTTAATAGCTTCACTTGTTTTCTTTTTACTTTTTTCTTCTAAAAATTTTCCAAGCATTACCAAAGTTATGATAACAACAGCTGATTCGAAATATAAATGCATAGCATAATTTGTATTTCCTTTAAAAATATTATAAACACCAAAAAGACTATAGATAATCGCAGAGCCTGTACCAATGGCAATTAATGAGTCCATACTAGGGCTAAGAGCTTTAAGTGCTTTAAATCCTCTTGTAAAAAAGCCAAAACCTGAAAAAATAACAGGAACAGTTAAAATTAACTGAACCAATGCGAAATTTAAAGGGTTGTGGTGTGGATTAATGAAGTTAGGGAGACGAAGTCCTAACATATGTCCCATAGCAATATAAAAAATAGG
>JAFGUR010000233.1 GCA_016938425.1 Fusobacteriaceae bacterium | reverse complement strand
GAATCAAGTTCTTTTCCAAATTCGCTAAAAGCATTTAACTTTCTAGCAGTTTTACCATCTAAAACATCACAAATCATAGCTGCCATAATGAGCCAGCAAGCTACATCATATTTTTCTTTAAAGCTCATAATAATACTAGAATATCCTAAAAATAAATTTCCTATAGTAATTGCATTGGGCAAAATATATTTCTTTTCAATTTTTTTCATAATAAATTAATCCTTTCTAGCCTCTCCAAAATTTAATTGCTTTATATAATGGAATTATACTCAGTAAAAAAATTATAAATCCAATTATTTTATCAACTATATATATTTTATGCAGAGGATATTGAGTTTGTTTTTTTAAATGAGATAATAATTCTGTAATTATAATCCAAAGAAAGTTACTACCTAAAAATATAAAAAACAGAATTTTGAGTGTGTACGACAAATTATTGATTCCTAGTTTTACAGGGAAATATGTAAAAATTCCAAGATACATAAAAAGTGTTCCAGGGTTAAGAATACCTAAGAAAAAACCTGAAAGAGCAGGGTGAACGAAATCATCTTCAATTTCTTTTTTTTCTTTACTAAGCATAATTTTAACACCAAGAGTGATAAAAATAATAGCAAGAAAAAAATTGATAATATAGCCGTCTTTTTTTATATATTCATCAATATAATTAGTCGCAAATAATACTAATAAACCATAAATAAAATCGGAACTAATAGCTCCTAGTGCAGAAATATATCCATTTTTACTTCCTTTTTTTATGGTTCTCTGTACACAAATTAATCCGACGGGACCAATAGGGAAAGTAATGAACATACCAATAAGAATAGCATATAAAAAATAAATTATTTTTAACCACCTCCCAATAAAATCTTAGGCCGATATATATATTAACACAGAAAATTGAAATAAACAATTAAAAAAATAAAAATATAAAATTTTTTTTAAATCAGATATAAACATAATTGATTTTAGTTAGTTGCAAAACTAATACCAAACAAGATTTTATTGGTTTTAATGAGACTTAGGCTTTTAAGCCTGTAGTTAAATTATGGAGTGGCGAGGACGGAGTCCTTGCCGTGGGTTCGGGTTCCGTCCCAAATCTTCCTCTTGAGGGGGAATCACATAAAAAACGTAGCTTTTTATGTAAGTAAAATAAAGACGTTGGCGTTTTGTAGCAAACTAGAATTGATTTTTTAAGAGGTATTGATTATAATTTATTTTAGAAATAAATATTGAAAACGAGAAGATAATTCATTTTGGATTATTACTTAAAAATAAATTTTGAGGAGAATATGGTGATTACAAAAAAAGAATTTTTAGATTATTTTGAAAAAGATGACGAAAAGACTATTGCTATTAATATTTTTGAAAAAATTAAATTAATAGATTACGGAGTAAATATAAGCACAGATTATTTTTATCCACCTAATATTTGGGGTAAAATTTTAGTAATTAAGGGTAAACTAAATTGTCAAGTTACAACTTATGGATATTTTGTAGAAAGCGAGAGGAGAGTAATATCTTTTACAGAAGGGTCTCAAAAATTAAATCCAGTACAATTAATTAGAATTAAAAATTTGTCAAAATTTAAGGAATTGAACCATAAAGATTATTTGGGTGCTTTGATGGGTTTAGGATTAAAAAGAGAAAAAATGGGTGATTTAATAGTTAAAGATAATTTTTGTTATTTACCTACATTCCAAGAAATTGGAGATATTATAATTAATGAATTGAAAACAGTTGGTAAAAATCCAGTGGAAGTAGAATTTAGTTCTGAATCAAATATAGAGTATAAATTTGAAGAATACGAAATTTTAATAGCTTCAAATAGATTAGATGCATTAATTTCAAGCATTACAAAATTATCAAGAGAAGACAGCGTCAAAATCATAGAAAAAGGAGAAGTGTCAGTAAATTATTTAGAAATAAAAGAAAAAAGTTTTGAGATAAAAGATGAAAGTAGAATATCTATAAAAGGCTTTGGAAAATTTACTTTTATAGGTATTATTGGAAAAACAAAGAAAGATAAAATGAAAGTTTTAGTGAAAAAATTTATTTAAATTTGAAATAAAAAATTGACACATAAACTTAAATAGTATATAATCACTTTTGTCATATACGACTTTATGAGTCTTAATCGGCATAAATGCTATGAACCGTGTCAGATCTGGAAGGAAGCAGCACTAAGTAGATTTTTTGTGGGTGTGTTAAGGTGCTCTGTCGTATATGGCATTTTTAATATAAAAATAAATTTTGGGAGTAATTTTAATGGAATTAATTTTGAATTTGGTTGGAGTTGTTATAGTTATATTTTCTTTATTATTAGTTTTTCAAAACAATAGAAAAAATGATAAGAAGGAAGAAGAATTAGAAAGTTATGAAACTGAATTAGTTCATATGAAAAGACATCTGGAAGAAATTGATAATAAAATAAAAAGTAGTTCTATTGAAAAGTATAGAGAGTTAGAAAAATTGATGAAAGAATGTGAAAGAAAGATTGCTGTATTTGAAGATAAAATTAGTCAAGGTAAAAATTTGAAAAACATATTGGAAAAAACTTTTGAAAAAGTCAGTAATGTTGAAATTGTTAATCATAAAGTAAATGAAGATGTAAATAAAAATTATGGGTTAGAAGATATACTAGGACTTTATAGACAAGGTAAAACAGTTACAGAAATATCTAAGATAACAGGAAAAAGTTTAGAAGAAATAGCTGAAATGATGGGAATTTGATATTCCCTTATTTTTTTGAAGTTCTATTTTAGATAAAGTTAGTTTGAAAAATTTGAAGGTAAATATAATTTTGAAGTAAATTTAAAAAAATTAGCATTAAAATTATATAGGATTCTTATTGTTTTATAAACTTGAAAAAGGCTATTCTGTATGATATAATATTTCAAAAGTGAGGTAGAAAATGAGTTTATTGGAGAATTTAAATCCCCATCAGAGAGAAGCGGGGGCAACAATACATGGACCACTGCTTATTCTAGCAGGGGCTGGAAGTGGTAAGACAAGAACAGTTACTTATAGAATAGCGCATATGATTAAAGAAAAAGACATTTCACCTTATAATATCTTGGCTGTTACTTTTACAAATAAAGCAGCAAAGGAAATGAGAGAAAGAGTTAAAAATCTTATTGGAATTGAATCAGAAAAAGTTGCTATATCTACATTTCATTCTTTTGGGATGAAACTTTTAAGAATGTATTGTAATGTGGTTGGATTTGAGTCTAATTTTAATATTTATGATAGTGATGATCAACAAAAGTTGGTAAAAAATATTATGAAAGAATTAGGATTTGATTCAAAAGATAAACCAAAAAGAATTGTTAATTTAATTAGTAAATTAAAAGAAGATGGCGTATCACCTGATGATTATGAAAAAAGTGTTCCAAGTTTTTTGGAAAATTATAAAATGGTTATTGAAATTTATAGAAGATATTTAGCAGATATGAAGAAAAATAATGCAATGGATTTTTCAGATTTGTTATTGTATACAAATGAACTTCTTAATAATAAAGAGGTTTTGGAAAAAATACAAGATAGATATAAGTTTATTATGGTGGATGAATATCAAGATACAAATAATATACAATATCAAATTGTAAAAAAAATAGCATCAAAATATAGAAATATTTGTGTTGTTGGTGATGAAGACCAAAGTATTTATGGATTTAGAGGAGCTAATATTCAAAATATTTTGGATTTTGAAAAAGATTATCCAGAAGCAAAAGTTGTTAAACTAGAACAAAACTATAGGTCAACAGATGTTATTTTGAAAGCAGCTAATAATGTCATAAAAAGTAATAAAAGTTCTAAAGGTAAAAAATTATGGACCTTAAAAGAGGGAGGGAACCTCTTAAAATTGTATGTAGCAGATGATTCTACAGATGAAGCTTATTTTATTACACAAAAGATAATAGAAGCTCATAAAGAAGGAAGAGCATACAGCGATTTTACAATTTTATATAGAACTAATGCTCAAAGTAGAAATTTTGAAGAGACTTTAAGAAGATTTAATATACCTAATAAAGTTTTTGGTGGAATGCAATTTTATCAAAGAAAAGAGATAAAAGATATGATTGCGTATTTAAATGTTTTAAATAATCCTAAAGATGAAATTAATTTATCAAGAATTTTTAATGTACCTAATAGAAAAATTGGAGATAGAACTATAGAAAAATTAGGAGAATTAGCTAAAAAAGAAAATATTTCTCTTTTTGAGTCAATTAAATTTGTCGATAAATTAGATAGAGTTAATAAATCTACTTTAGAAGCTATAGATGAATTTTATAAACTTATGTTAGAACTTATAGAGATAGCAAAAGAAAGTAGTGTATCAGAGGTATTTGAAGCACTTTTAGAAAAAACAAAATACATTGAATCTTTATCTGAAGAAGAGGAAGAAAGAAAGCAAAATATAGATGAACTAAGAACAGCTATATTAGAACTTGAAAATCAATTAGGATTTTTAACTTTAAGTGAGTATTTACAGGAAACAGCTCTTGTAAGTGTAACAGATAATTTAGATGTAGGTGCTGATTATGTTAAACTTATGACAATACACAACTCTAAAGGTCTTGAATTCCCAGTGGTTTTTTTAACTGGATTGGAACAAGAAATTTTCCCTGGATTTCAAGCATTGGAAAGTGAAAGTGTTATGGAAGAAGAGAGAAGACTTTGTTATGTAGCAATAACTAGAGCTGAAGATGAGTTGTATCTAACATATGCTAAGGAAAGAACAGTATATGGAAGGACTAGTTATATGAGACCACCATCAGTTTTTTTAGCAGAGATACCAGAGGAATTGGTAGAAGGAAAACCATTATATAAAGAAATTAAGAAAATTGATGAAGAAAAAATAAGAACTAAAGTCGAGAATTTTAATCCATTTAAAATGAAAACAAATACTAATTTGAAATATCAAATTGGGGAAAAAGTTGTTCATAAAAAGTTTGGAAACGGTATAGTAAAAGACATAGATGATAAAGCAGTAACAATAAGATTTAATGAAGGTGAAAAGAAAATACTTCTACTTATGGCAGATAAATTCTTAGAACGACAAAACTAGAAAGGACCTAGACTATGAAAAGAAAAACTATAAATAAAAATATTAAATATATGGGGATAGGTCTTCATAAGGGTGAGGATATTAAACTAAAATTGAAACCTGCAAAATCTGGAGAAGGAATAGTTTTTAAAAGAGTTGATTTTGAAGAGGGTAAAAATATTATTAAATTGGATAATCAAAATGTCTTTGAACTTACAAGAGGAACTAATTTAAAAAATGAATTTGGGGCTCAAATATATACAATAGAGCATTTTTTATCTGCCTTGTATGCTTTACAAATTACAGATTTAAATGTTGAAATTGATGGGAATGAATTGCCTATTATTGATGGAAGTGCTTTTAAATTTTTAGAACTTTTAGAAGAAAGTGTAATAGATTTAGAAGATGACATTGAAGAGTTAGTAATAAAATCTCCAATATATGTATCTAAAGGAGACAAATATGTAATAGGGATGCCTTATGATGGATACAAAATAACTTATGCTATTAATTTTAATCATTCATTTTTAAAGTCAGAATTACTAGAAATGGAAATAAATTATGAAAATTATAAAAATGAGATTTCAAAGGCTAGAACCTTTGGTTTTGATTTTGAGTTAGAATATTTGAAAGCAAATAATCTTGCTCTTGGAGGCTCATTAGATAATGCTATAGTCATAACAAAAGATGGAGTATTAAACCCTGGGGGGTTAAGATATGATGATGAGTTTGTTAGGCATAAAATGCTTGATATAATAGGAGACTTAAAAGTCCTAAATAGACCAATTAAGGGACATTTAGTTGCAGTAAAAGCTGGACACGCAATTAATAATGAATTTGCAAAAGAGTTAGAAAAACATAATAATATATAAAAGGAGAAAAATAATAATGTTAAACACTTTAGAAATTATGGAAAGATTACCTCATAGATACCCATTTTTATTGGTAGATAGAGTAATTGATATTAATGAGGAAAAAACAAAAATAATTGCTTATAAAAATGTAACTATTAATGAACAATTTTTTAATGGACATTTCCCTGGACATCCTATAATGCCGGGAGTTTTAGTAATTGAAGGATTAGCTCAAGCATTAGGTGTATTAGTTATGGGAGATTTGAAAGATTCAGTTCCTTATTATGCATCAATAGATAATTGCAAATTTAAAGCACCAGTAACTCCTGGAGATAAATTAGTATATGAAGTAGAAATATTAAAAATAAAAGGGAAAATGGTAAAAGCTCAAGGTGTTGCTAAAGTTGACGGGAAAATAGTTGCACAAGCAGATATAATGTGTGCACTGATGCCAAAATAGGAGGGAACCAATGAGCAATATACATGAAACTGCTATTATATATGATGGAGCAGAGATTGCAGAAGATGTAATAATTGGGCCTTACTCAATAATTGGCCCTCAAGTTAAGATAGGAAAAGGGACTATAGTTGAATCACATGTAGTAATTGATGGAGAAACTGTTATTGGCGAAAATAACAAAATTTTCTCTTTTGCTTCCGTAGGGAAAGAATCGCAAGATTTGAAATATAAAGGTGAAGCTACAAGAACAATTATAGGAAATAATAATAAAATTAGAGAATTTGTTACAATACATAGAGGAACTACTCAAAATTGGGAAACAAAAATAGGAGATAATAATCTAATTATGGCTTATGTTCATGTTGCTCATGATTGTATCATAGGAAATGGTTGTATTTTAGCAAATAATGCAACTTTAGCAGGTCATGTAATAATGGAAGATTTTTCTTATGTTGGAGGGTTAACTCCAGTTCATCAATTTTGTAAAATTGGAACTCATGCTTTTGTAGGAGGAGCTTCTTCGATAAATCAAGATATTGTTCCTTTTTGTTTAGCAGAAGGTGCTAAGGGAGGACCAAGAGCAATTAATGCAATAGGTCTTAAAAGAAAAGGTTATAGTGATGAAACTTTAAGAAATTTAAAAGAAACTTTTAAAATTATATTTAGAAGTAAAATGCGTTTGGAAGAAGCTGTGGCAAAAGTAAAAGAAGAGTATGGGAATGACGATAATGTTAAGATTATGCTTGATTTTATTGCAAAAAGTGATAGGGGGATAGCTAGATAGTGAAAAAGATTGGTATGATAACAGGAAATGGAAATTTCCCAAAAATCTTTTTAAAAAAAGCTAGAGAAAAGGGGATAATTGTTTATCCCCTTGCCCTTTTTAATAGTGTTGACGATGAAATCAAGCAAGATGAAAATTATAGGTTTTTCAATATTGGGCAAGTTGGAAAATTTATAGGTTTTTTCTTAAAAGAAAATATAAAAGAAGTAATAATGCTTGGAAAAGTTGATAAGAATGAGATTTTTAAAGATATTGAAAAAGATGAAATCTATAATCTTGTTATGGAGAAAGCTCCAAATCAAAAAGATGAGACTTTGTTAATGTCAATAGTACTTATATTAAAATTAAATGGAATAAAGGTGTTACCACAAAGCTATTTATTGGAGGATTATATAACAGAAGAAAAATGTTATACAATAAAAGATGTTGATGAGGAAGATGAAAAAACTATAAAAGTTGGGGTAGAAGCCGCTAAAATGTTAACTAAAATAGATGCAGCACAAACAGTTATAGTAAAAAATGGTAGTGTTATAGCCCTTGAAGGTATAGAAGGAACAGATAAAGCAATAGAAAGAGCAGGGCAATTGGCAGGAGATGGCTGTATAGTTGTAAAAATGGCTAGACCAAAGCAAGATATGAGACTTGATATACCAGTTCTTGGAATAAATACTTTGAAAAAAATTAAGGAAATTAATGGAAAAGGTATTATAGTTCAATCTAAAAAAATGATTTTTTTAGAAAAAGATGAAGTAATAAAATTTGCTAATGAAAATAACTTATTTATAAAAGGAGTAAAGTAATTAGCTAGTTGCAAAACTAAAAAAATATATGTACACAATTAAAAATAATATAAATAATATTTTTATTGGTTTTAGAGGAGTGGTGAGGATACTTCCTTGCCGTGAGTTCGGGCTCCGCCCCGATTCCCCCTCTTTTTCCCCACCGAAGGTGGGGGGGATTAGATAAAAAATATAGTTTTTTATGCAAGAAAAATAAAGGT
>JAFGUR010000232.1 GCA_016938425.1 Fusobacteriaceae bacterium | reverse complement strand
TAATACACCTTATATTAATATTTAAATTTCTTCTTCTGATAATGCATCTAAATCTATGTCGGCAGAATAATCTACACCATCAACTAAAAATCCACCTAATTGGAAGAAATCATATTTAAATCCATCATAATCTGACAATTCTCTAAAGTTTTCAGGAGTAATTTTCCCCCACAATTCTTCACATTCTGCTTGAACATCTTCTCTCATTTCCCAATTATCAGGTCTAAATCTTCTTGCTTCATCAATTACAGGTTCATTTCCATAAATCATGTCAACAAAAAGTCTATGAGTTTGTTCAATACATCCTTCATGAATACCTTTTTCTTTCATAACTTTAAACAATATACATGCATATAAAGGGAATATAGGTATATAAGCTGAAGCTTTTGTAACTAAAGCTTTGTTAACACTCGTATAAGCTTCTCCATTTATTTTTTCTTTTAAATAAGCATCTAAGTCATCTGCAGTTTTCTCTAAGTGCCTTTTTGCAAGACCAATAGTCCCATCTTTATATATTCCATAAGTTAATTTTGGACCAATGTAAGAATATGCAAAAGTTTTAGCTCCTTCAGTTAAGCAATCTGCTTCTGCTAAAGCTCTTATCCATAAATTCCAATCTTCTCCACCCATAACTTTTACAGTTGCTTTTTCTTCTTCTTTAGTAGCATTTTCCATAGTTTGAGTGAAAATAGTGTCTGATTCTAAATCTACAGTAGGACCAGTTACTCCGCCAGTAGTACTTCTTAGTGCAGAAGTATACATTATTCCATCAATAGGATCTTGTCTTTTACCAGAAGCTAGAGAATAAATAACTAAATCAACTTTTCCAAATTCTTCTTTGATAAATTTTATAACATCTTCTTTCATTTCATTAGAAAAAGCATCACCCATAAAGTTTTTGTATTTAATTCCTTCTTTTTTTGCTTCTTCATTAAAAGCTAATGTATTAAACCAACCAGCAGTTCCTGTTCTTTTACCTTTTGGACCATTTTCATAAGCAACACCAATAGTTTCAGTTTTACTTCCACCAAAAGCTAGTGAAATTCTAGTTGCTAAACCATAACCTGATGATGACCCAATTATAAGAGCTTTTTTTGCTCCTGTATATTTTTTATTGTTTTTTACATACTCGATTTGTTCTTTTACAAGTTGTTTACATCCTTCTGGATGAGCAGTCAATAATATGCTACTTTTAACTTTAGGTTCAATAATCATAAATACACCTCCATAAATATCCTGTATATGATACTATATTTTCATCTAAAATACAAATACAATATTTTTGTATTTATTTTACAATGCTTTTCACAATAAACTCTGCCAAATATTCTTTAGGCATTTCTTCAAGTTCTTTTATACTTTCATCTTTTGAAATAATAAATACTTTATTATTATCTTTTGAAAAATATTCTACAGAATTAGCCACAATAAAATCCAAATTTTTTCTTTTAAGTTTTCCCATAGCATTTTCTATTAAATTTTCACTTTCAGCACAAAATCCAATTAATTTTTGATGTTCTTTTAATTTACTCATTTCAAGTAAAATATCAGGATTTCTTTCCAATTCAATTATCAAGTTTCCTTCGGATTTCTTTATTTTTTTATCAGAAGTAACTTTAGGCCTATAATCTGCTACTGCAGCAGTAGAAATAAAAATATCTATTTTAGAAAAATGTTTTAAACATTCATCATACATTTCCAGAGCACTTTTTACTCTTATTGTCTCTATATTATTTTGATTTTCTAAGTTTGTGGGGCCACTGATTAAAATAACTTCTGCACCAAATTCTACGCATTTTTTCGCTATAGCATATCCCATTTTCCCAGTAGAATGGTTTGATAAAAATCTGATAGGATCAAGTCTTTCCTCAGTAGGTCCTGCTGTAATTAATATTTTTTTCCCGATTAAAAAATTTTCTTTAGTAAAATGATTTTCTACAATTTTTACAATTTCTTCTTCATCTTTTAAACGGCCTTTTGCATTAACATTACATGCTAAAAATCCTTCATCAGATTCTATAAAATTATAACCGAATTTTTTCAACTTCGTTATGTTTTCAATTAAAATGGGGTTTTCATACATGTTAACATTCATTGCTAAAGCAAAGTATACTGGCGCTTTTGAAGCTGAAATTACTGTAGTTAACATATCATCAGCAATTCCATTAGCAATTTTTCCTATAATATTTAGAGTGGTAGGGGCTACAAGAATAAGATCAGCCCAATCTGCTAAAGATATATGTTCAACATCATAATTATATTTTTTCTCCCACATATCTACAACAACTCTATCTCTTGCTAGAGTTTCAAGGGTAAGAGGAGTAATAATTTCAGTAGCATTTTTAGTCATAATTACCCTTACATTGTAGCCTTTTTTCTTTAATTTTGATATTATATTAGCACTTTTATATGCAGCGATGCCACCAGAGACACCTAATAAAATATTTTTCATTTTTCCTCCATAAAACTATCAGAATGAAATTTTAATATAGCTGGAAGTTCTTTTTCTACATAAGACCATCTATGCTCTTCATTTTTAACTATTCTAGCTTGATAGGAAAGTTTTCTTTTGTTCATTTCCCAAATAACATCTTCCCATTGATAAAGCATCGTATAATCCGAGTTATCTTTTTCTCCAACAGATAATAAGAACTTCATTTTTTTTAAATTTTCGAAATCTTCTTTACTCTTTTTCCTAAGAATATAATAAACGTTTTCTTTTCTAACATTTTTAAATTCCTCTCCAAAAACAGTTGCAAAATGTTTTCCATTGGAGCTTCTAGTTAATAAAAAATTAATTTTTAAATTTCTTAATAATCCCAAGCCTTTTAACTCAGAAAAAATAAGCCTTGGGAAATTAATTGCTCCTGCAAAGGATGATACAGAAATAAATTTATCAAGGTTTTTTAGTGCTAATTTTAATGCACCATATCCACCCATAGAAAAGCCAGTAATTCCAAAAGAACTTACATTATATTTGATCTTTAATTCATCAAGTAAATCTAAGATAAAAAAATCTTCATATCTTTTATTTTCTTCTTTATACCAGTTAGTATACCAAGATTTTCCATTAAATCCTGATTCAGGTAGAACTAAAATCATGGGAATAATTTTCTTTTTTTTCAATAAAGAATAATAGATTTTTCCGAGATTTGCTTTTTCTTCCCAGTTTAAAGGGCTGTCATTTATTCCGTGTAACAAAATAAGTAAAGGGTATTTTTTATTTTTATCATAATTATCAGGAAGTAATGTATAATATTTAACAGTCTCTAATATTTTATCTGAATAAATTTCATTTTCATCAATATTATATTTAAAATCTTCGCAGAGATCTTCATTTTCTAAAGGTATAATGTATTCAGCAATTCTATTTTTTAAAAAATGATTGAGCTGAATTTTTAAAAAAACATAATTATAAATTTTAATTGAAACTAAAAATAAAAGAAAAATTATTAAATAAGCCATTCATTCACCTCCGATTCTATTATTATAACACAAATTTTGCTATTTACAAGTTCAAAGATTTTTTGTAAAATATAGAAAATAACTAAATACTTTATATT
>JAFGUR010000231.1 GCA_016938425.1 Fusobacteriaceae bacterium | reverse complement strand
CCTTTTAGATGGTCGGAATAGTAAGATTCGAACTTACGACCCCCTGCTCCCAAGGCAGGTGCGCTACCGGGCTGCGCTATATTCCGAACTGTTCAAAGCGAAATAAATATTATCATATATTCAAGAGTAAGTCAATATTTTTTTTTAGTTTTTTTAGTTTTCTTTCTTCTCTCCAATTCAATTCTTTAAAATTCAATGTCTTCTTCTAATTTTTCTTTTCTTAATATATAAATTGTTGCTAACCCTGTACAATATACTGGTCCAATAAAAATTCCTAAAAATGGAACAACCATTATTAACATAAAGACTAAGCCTATTAACATAATACTTTTATAATCTTTTTTTGCCCATTTTAAGCTACTTTTTACATCTAACTTTCTCCTCTCTAAACAAGAATCTAACAAAGAATACCCAATAAAAAAAGCTTCTATAAAAATTGAAAATATCCCTCCTAATAGTTGTCCTAAAACAAAAAAACTAAGTAAGAAAATTCCTAAAGTTAATAATAATTCTATAACTAGAAAAATTAAATTTATAATTATTCCCCTAATAAAAAAGAATATTTCATCTATAAAATTTGAATTATAAGAATTTCCTCTATAAAATTCTTCAATTTTTTCTGAATATAATCCTAAATATGGAGAAATTAATGTTAAATACAAAAATTTAAATATTAATATCTCTATAATTATTATTAAGATTCTAACCAATATTTTTATAAATCCATCTAAATAAATTCCCGTATTTTGAAATTTTTTATCATATAAACTAAATATATAATCTGAAATTAAACCTCCAAAAAAATAATATGCAATAAATATAATAAACATAACTACAAAAGGAATCATAAATTTTCCTTTAAATTTTACTCTTATAAAAATTTTAATAGCTTCCTTTAAACTTTTTAACACTAAAAATTTTTTCATTTATGTCACCCATTCATTTTTATTATTTATTATGATATAATTTATTAAAAATAAAGTCAACGGAGAGGAAAATTATGAAATATATATTTACTTTTTTTATAATTTTAAATATTACTTTTTCAAATGAACTTGAAAAAAAAGATTATATTAATACTAGTTTATTAATAGGTACTGGAGTATCATTATATAGTTTTGATGAGGACATAAGAGATTTTACAAAAAAAAATCATTCAGAGTTTTTAGATTCAGTTGCTCCTATTTTCAGAAAATCTGGTGAATTTGTTCCTCCTCTTATTTTAATAGGGGCTGGTCTTATTCTTGATGATAGTAAATCCTATAAAACAGGAGTATATGCAACTGAAGCTTCTTTAGCTACTGTTGGTATTATATATATTTCAAAAAATATTTTTTCGAGAGCTAGACCTTATATGGATGAGGGTTCCGATTCTTGGTTTAATAAAAGTTTTGATGATGATTATAGCTCATTTCCTTCTGGTCATTCAGCAGTAGCTTTTGCAACTGCTACAATTATCTCTGAAGCATATAAGGATAAAAAAGGCGTTCCAGAACTAGCTTATACCCTTGCTACCCTTACAGCATTATCTCGGGTATACAATGACAAGCATTGGGCATCAGACGTGTTCACAGGCTCTTTAATTGGCTATTTAACTGGAAAGGGATTTATAAAATTAAAAGAAAATTCATCAGTCTTTACAAGCCCTTATGGAGACAATAAATCTTTTGGAATAACTTTTGGTGGAACTTTTTAAATTTACTCATAAGAAAAGGGATACAAACATGTATCCCTTTTCTTATCTAATTTGACCATTTCCACTTATTATATATTTTAAACTTGTTAACTCTCTAACTCCCATTGGTCCTCTTGCATGAAGTTTTTGAGTTGATATCCCAATTTCTCCTCCAAAACCAAATTCTCCTCCATCTGTAAACCTTGTTGATGCATTAACGTAAACACATGCAGAATCTACTTCTTTTGTAAAAGTATTAGCCTTATCAAAATTTTCTGTTATAATTGCATCTGAATGCTTTGTTGAATGTTCATTAATGTGATTTATTGCCTCATCTAAACTATCAACTGTTTTTATAGCTAAAATCAAATCAAGATATTCAGTATCCCAATCTTCTTCTGTTGCCTCTTTCATAGTATTTACTATTTCTAAAACTCTTTTATCTCCTCTTAACTCTACGTTTTTTTCTTTCAATTTATTTACTAATTCAGGCAAAATTTCATTTAATTTATCTTTATGAATAAGTAAAGTTTCTAGAGCATTGCATACTCCTGGTCTTTGAGTTTTTGAATTTATAATTATTTCTATTGCTTTTTCTTTAGAAGCTTCTGAATCAACATATATATGACATACTCCCGCTCCAGTTTCTATTACAGGAATTGTTGCATTTTCCATAATTGCTTTTTTTAATCCTTTTCCACCTCTTGGAATTGCCACATCAATATAATCATTTAATTTAAGTAAATCATTTACATGCTCTCTTTCAGTTTTTTCCATTAAAATAACTGCATCTTCAGGCATATTTGCTTCTAATAAACTTTTTCTAACAATATTAACTAAAACTTTATTAGAGTTAATAGAATCGCTTCCACCTCTTAATATGATTGAATTTGAAGCTTTTAAACACAATATAGAAGCATCAATTGAAACATTTGGTCTTGACTCATATATCATAGCAATAACTCCTAAAGGAACTCTTACTTTTTTTATCTCCATTCCTTTTGAATGTCTAAATCCTTCAACTATTTCTCCTATAGGATCTTTGAAATTTCTAACTATTTCTATAGATTCTAACATCCCATCAATTCTTGAATCTGTTAGCAATAATCTGTCTAAAAATGCTTTTGTTAAACCTTTATTTTCTCCATTTTCAATATCTATTTGATTTTGTTCTTTTATTTTTTCTCTAAATTTATCTAAATTATTTTTTAAAATACTAAAAAAATTATTTTTAGTTACAGTATCAATTTTTATTAATTTTTTAGATGCATCTTTTGATTTTTTTCCTAATTCCAAAACATATTCATTCATTTTATCCTCCTACACTCATGTTATTAATATGAATAACTTCATCATAGTCTTTATATCCTAATATTTTAATAATTTCTTTTGTTTGTTTCCCCATGATTTTTCTGCATTCTATTGCGTCATAGTTAGTTATACCTGAAGCCAAAATATTTTTTTCCTCATCTATTATCGTTATTACATCACCTTTATTAAAATTTCCCTCAACATCAACTATTCCACTTGGCAATAAACTTCTATGTTTAAGTAAAGCTTCCTTAGCACCATTATCAACTATTATTTTACCTAATTTCTTAGAACTGTATTGTAACCAATGTTTTTTAGCCTTTAACCCTTTTTTCTTTTTAACAAAAAGAGTTCCTATATCTTCACCTTTTACAATTGCCATTAAATTTTCTGGTTTATTTCCTTGAGCAATAACCATATTGGTTCCTGAATTAATTGCTATTTCTGCAGCATTAAGCTTTGTAGCCATTCCTCCAGTTCCAAATTTACTATCAGAACCACCAGCCATATTTATAATTTCCTCATTCAATTGCGGTACTAGTGAAATCAGTTTAGCATTTGGATTTTTTTTAGGATTACTATCATACAACCCATCTATATCAGATAATATAATTAATAAATCTGCATCAATCAAAGTAGAAACAAAAGCTGATAATGTGTCATTATCTCCCACTTTAATTTCTTCTACTGCAATTGCATCATTTTCATTTATTATAGGAATTACACCTAAATTAAACAAAGAAAAACAAGTATTTCTTCCGTTTAAATATCTATTTCTTTCATTTATGTCACTAGCTGTAAGTAATAACTGACCCACTGTTTTTCCATATTCTGCAAATATTTTTTGATATAAATGAATTAAAGCTACTTGCCCTACTGCTGCTATAGCTTGCTTTTCGGGGAGATTTTTTGGTCTTTCATTTAAATTTAGTTTACCCATACCAGCACCTATGGCACCTGAAGTTACTAAAACAACCTCATATCCATGATTGTGCAAATTTGAAATTTGCCTAACTAGTATTTCAATTCTTTCTAAATTTAAAAGGCCTGTATCATGTGTCAAAGTCGTTGTTCCAACTTTAATGACAACCCTTTTAACTTGACCTAAAATCTCTTTTTTGTCCATTAAAATCATTCCTCCAAAAAAATAATACTAATTATATCATAGACTTTTTATAAATCAAATAAAAACAAGAATTATAAAAGTTTTTCTATAATAATTTTTTCAAAATCAGAAAAATTAGTTGCAAAATATGTAGAATTTTTTATCATTTCATTTAAAAAACAGGGATTTTTATAAGCCCACCCAGCCCATAAAAAATCAACTTTACCATTTTTTGCCATTATTAAGCCTGGCTTTAAATCATCAATTACCAAAATTTCCTCATTAGATAACCCATATTTTTGTTTTATATTTTCAATAGGATAAATACTTGGTTTCCTCATATCCTTACCCAATTCCCATGAGTAAATATCTTCTGGTATAAATTTCAAATTATGCATATAATCTTTTTCTATTCTATCTTTTGTTGAGTGGGTTACTACTCCAATAATTCCACCTTTTTGTTTAAACTCTATTAAAAAATTTTTAACTTCCTCATAAAATATCCCTATTTGACCTATTGTATTTTTATTCCACTCTTCAAAAATAAACTTAATTTTTTCCTCATTTAATTTCAGTATATTTGTCATTAAATTTTCAAATCCAGGGTCATATGAATAATTTATATATTCCTCAAAAGTAATTATTTCTTTAAAACCTAATTTTTCTAAAGAATTTTTAAAAGATGGAAAATGAATATATTCTGAGGTTGGAGCTACTGTATCATCATGATCTATTAATATACACTTATATTTCATAGTTAGTCTCCTTAAAAATTAATATCAACTATTTTTACTCCATCAATTGCGGCACTAACAATTCCTCCTGCATAGCCTGCACCTTCACCTATTGGAAATAAATTTTTTACATTTAAACTCATTCCAAGTTCATTTCGTGTTATTCTAATAGGTGCAGAAGTTCTTGTTTCTGGACCTATTAAATTAGCAACATTTGACACGAAAAATTTATTTTTACTCCAATAATCAAAGGCTAATTGCATGTTATTACTAATAACTTCTGGGAAAAATTCATTAAAATTTGTTGAAGTTAATCCCATTTTGTATGAACTTTCTATTTCTTGTTTTGTTTTTTTATTTTTTATAAAATCAAATAAATTTTGATATAAGGCTCCTTGACTTTCTCTTAATTTATAAGCTTTTTTTTCTATATTTTCTTGAAAATTCATTCCATCAAATAATTTTCCTCCAAAATCTTCTTTTCTTACAGCAACAACAACAGCTGAATTAGAAAATTTCCCATCTCTTGAAGAATAACTCATTCCATTTACCAATGAATGATTATTAAGTGAAGTTGCATTAACTATTTCTCCTCCTGGGCACATACAAAAAGAAAAAATACCTCTTTTTTCTACGGTATTATTATAAGTATAATTGTAAGTTGCCGCACCTAAATGAGGATGACCTGCATAATCTCCATATTGCATTTTATCTATAATTTCTCTTGGATGCTCTATTCTGACTCCAACAGCAAAATCTTTGTTTTCCATAAAAACATTACTTTCATATAATTTTTTATAAGTATCTCTTGCTGAATGTCCAATTCCTAAAAATACATAGTCAAATTCATGCCATTCTTTATTATTTATTTCTATTCCTCTTATTGTTTCGTTATTTATTTTAAAATTAGTAACTTTAGAATTAAAATTAAATTGTCCACCCATATTAATAATGGCATTTCTCATATTTATAATAACATTTTTTAAAATATCTGTTCCTATATGTGGTTTATAATAATAAAGAATTTCTTTTTGAGCTCCATATTTAACCAAAGTAGTAAATATATAATCCATATATTCACTTCTAACTCTTGTAGTTAGTTTCCCATCAGAATATGTTCCTGCTCCTCCTTCTCCAAATTGGATATTAGATTCCTCATTTAATATTCCTAGTTTTTCAAGTATATTAATATCTTTATCTCTTTCTTCAATTTTATTTCCTCTTTCAAAAATAATTGGTTTATAACCCAATTCACATAATCGTAATGCTGCAAATATTCCTGCAGGTCCTGTCCCTACTATAGCAATCGTACCTTTTTTATTCTTACTTTTTCTTTCT
>JAFGUR010000230.1 GCA_016938425.1 Fusobacteriaceae bacterium | reverse complement strand
TAACTAAACTCAAAATTAATGATTTTGAAAAAGATAAGCTTAGCAAGGCTAATCCAATTATAATTCCAGAATTAAATAATGTTTTTAAACTTAAATTTGCATTTTTTCTACTTGCATTTCTTAATGCTCCTATTAAAGAGCCAAATCCAAGGGCACTGTATAGCATACTAAAACCTTTTGAGCCTAAATTTAAAGTTTCTCTTGCTAAAACAGGTAAAACAACTTCATTATTCATTGCTATTGTTGAAATAACAAATAAAGATACTAAGGCTCCCATTATTTTAGATTGATTTTTTATATATTTTAATCCTTCATATGTTTCCTTCAATATATTTTTTCTATTATCTTTTTTATAATCTTTAATATTTTCTATTTTAATTAATCCATAAATCACTCCAATAAAACTTAATCCATTAAACAAAAAACAAATTGTAGCTCCATAGTTTGCTAAGAAAATCCCTCCTATAGCAGGCCCTACTATTTTCCCTATATTAACTATTGTAGAGTTAAGCGCTATAGCGCTATGTAAGGAGTCTTTCCCAACTAAATCCATAAAAAAAGATTGTCTTGCTGGCATATCAAAGGCATTTATTGTTCCTAATATTCCTGCCATTAGTAAAATATGCCATGGTTTTGCTAAATTAGTCCAAATTAGAAAAGAAAGAATTAAGGCTTGAACAGCTTGTAATATTTGCATTGTAACTAAAAATTTCTTTTTAGGAAACCTATTTATAATTGAACCTGAAAATAAAGATAAAAGTAACATAGGTGTATACTGAAAAACTCCTATTAATCCCAGTATTACTGGTGATTTTGTCATTTCATATATAACCCATTGCTGTGCTACTCTTTGCATCCAAGTTCCTATTAACGATATCCCTTGTCCACTTATAAAATATCTAAAATTTTTATATTTCAATGCTGGAAAACTTTCTGTAATGCTCATTTTATCACCTCAGTATATATAATCATATACTATTTTTTAAGTAAATACAAGAAAAAAGGTAGTAATTTATACTACCTAGAAAAAATTTACTCCTTGCGAATTTACTTTGATTTCATACTCTTCTACCACTTCTTCATCACCTAAAGAGATTTTTTCTCCCTTTTCCTTTTTGCTATCTAAAACTTTTAAAATCTCTTCTACCCTCTTAATTTCTTCCACGCTACCTTTATTTCCATAAGGAATACTTCCAATCAAATCATCTACAACCATTGTCATTTCGGGTTTTAACTCATGCTCAAAAAATGTTGCTGTTCCCAATTTTATTATTTGTTGGACTCCTACACTAGTTAAAGAATTTTCAATAAGACTTTCATATTTGCCATTAGCAAGATTATCTATAGCTTTAATACCGCCAGCAACATCTACATATCTATTTGCTATCTTTATAGGCTTTTGCCAAACTAACTTTGAAAAATTATACATTCTATATTGTGTATCAATATAACGTGAATGATAAAATGGTAATGTTTTCATTCCCATCTCATAAATATCGATAAAAAGAAGCCCATCAACATGTAAAATTTGGCACAGCTCCGTTGGTGTAAATAGTTTTAACAAATTCCCATCTGTAATTCCCTGACTTATTAAAAAATCATCTGTTTGAGTAATATCTTGAATATCATAATTTCTATTTTGTTCTTGAAATCTCTTATAAGTTACATTTCTAAGAACTATTCCACCTAATATATCATTTGTCTGATTTGTTGATGGAAGTATTGCCAATCTTACTGGTGGAGTTCCTATTTGAGTTTTCTGTATCAATCTTTTTTTCTCTGCACAACCAGTAACTAAAACTAAAATTAATAACAAAAGAAAAGTTTTTTTCATATAGTCTCCCTCAAAGTTAGTTTATTTTAATTCTTCCTTCATAGCATTTTCTAAATAAGGGTTGATATTCCAAAATTCTTTAAATATTTGGAATTCTCTTAAAGCTTTCTCATTTCTTTTTCCATTATAAATTGCCCTTATCATTATATTTTTCGGTGTATGCTCCATATCTATAAATTCAACAAATTGAACGGAATATCCTAAAATTTCTAATATATTTCCACGTACTGAATCTGTAACTAAACTTGATAATCTTTCTTTCAGTATCCCATGTTTTAATAATGGACTCATACTTTCATTTTTTATTTGTCCAAAAATTTCATGCTGACAACATGGAACAACCATGATTATTCTACTTTTCCATTTTATTCCATGAGCAATAGCCATATCTGTTGCTATATCACACGCGTGTAAAGTTACAATCATATCTATTCCTTCAAAATTATCAAATGTTTTTATATCTCCACATAAAAAGCTTAATTTTTTATATGACAATTTTTTTGCTGTTTCATTACAAAATTTAACAACATCTTCTTTCAAATCAATTCCAGTAATTTCAGCTTCTACCCCTAAAATCTCAACAATATAATAATATAAAGAGAATGTCAAATATGCTTTCCCAGAACCAAAATCTACTATTCTAATTTTTTCTTTTCTAGTTATTTCATCTTTAATATCCCTTATAAACTCTAAATATTTATTAATTTGTCTAAACTTATCATACTTATCTTTATAAACTTTCCCATTCTCATTCATTACACCTAAAATTTCTAAAAATTTACAAGGCTTATTTTCTTCTATTATATAATTTTTCTTTCTATTATGCTCTAAACTATTTATCTTTTTTGTAGGTTTTTGTTTTATTATTTTTATTCCCTTTTTATTTCTTAAAATTTGATAATCATTCTCAACTGTAAAAATTATCATTTGCTTAAAATTTGAAAACTCTTTATTTAGTTTTTTATATAAATCTTCTACCTCAATATTTTCATGCATAGTCTTTTTATCATAAATATATGAAAATTGAAGATTAAGTTTATTGTCTTTCAAAAATGGTTTTACCCCCACTTTATTAAAAACTACTTCACTATTTAATTTCCCACTAATAACTATTTCTATAAATTGGTTTTTCATCAAATTTTCTTTTAAAATTTCTATATATTCCATGTTTCTCCTTAATTTTTTTATATGATATATTTTATCACTAATATTTCAAAAAAGCAAAAAATGAAGTAGAAAACTTCATTTTTACTAAACATCACTCTTCATAAAATTCAATTGGAAGATTATCTGGATCTTTACAAAAGAAAAATTTTTTATTTGTATATTCGTCCACTCTAATTTCCTCGCAATTTAGACCTAATAAATTTAATCTTTCTCTTTCTTTTCCCAAATCGTCAACTTCAAAACATAAATGCCTTAATCCTTTAGCTTCTGGGTTGCTCACTCTTTCAGGAGGATTTTCAAAAGAAAATAATTCTATTATATACTCACCATTTAATGCTAAATCTAATTTATATGATTTTCTAGTTTCTCTATATTCTTCTCTTATTATTTCTAATCCCAGTTTATTGATATAGAAATCTTTTGATTTTTCGTAATTGCCTGTAATTATTGCAATATGATGTATTTTTTTCATCATTTTTTTCACCTAATATGCTGAAAAACTATTTACATAAACTTTATATTGTCCATAATTTGTTTGTGGATATGCTCCAAATCTAAAAGAATTTTTATATTCCCAAAAAGAAACATCCTTCTCTAAAACTTCTTTCCCATCAACATAAACAATAACTTTCTTATCTTCAACTTTCAATTTTAAAGTAAAATACTTTTGACCTATTTCTTCTTTTATTTGTGTGTACTCATTTGTACCTTTTGAATTTTTTACACTAGCATATAAATTATTATCTTTAGCTACTATTTTAACTAAAGGAGCAACATCTTTATTGGAGTCATCAATTCCTATTATTTCTGCTATATTCATCTCATAAGAACCTACTGAAACTTCAACTTTCATATTTAAAGATAGTGTATGGTCATAATCAATATACCATGTATTGCTATTTCTTAATAAGTTTTTATTTCTATCTACTCCGTCTGTTTTAGGATTGATAGCAAAAACTATATCTCCTTCTTCACCTAAATTAAAATATTTATTTTTGTAATTTGATAAATTTTTAATATCTGAGCCTTTAGGTGTCTCATACTTCCACGAACTAAAATCATATTTTTCTGAAGGTGCTTTATATGTTGCAGAAAAAGCCGACACTGTTGTTAATATAAACATTAAAAAAATTAATAATTTCTTCATTTTTGCCTCCTAAATTAACATCATCATATTTTCTATACTAACATAAAATTTATTTTTTTTCTATACCTAATAATCAATAACTTCTCTTTTAGGTTCTATAAATGCATCTCTAATAATTATTTCAGCATCTTTTGGTACATTTACTTCTACCATTAAAGGCCCTCTTTTTACTGTTAACCATCCTAATCCTTTAAATACTAATTCTTGATTTTCTTCTATTTCGTGAATTTCTTTTTTCCATTCTCTATTATAATAATCATCACTACATTTTTCGCATGGTGGTTTTAAAAATTCTTGTGTTTTTTCTGAAATCAACTCTTTCATTTTTTCTTCGTTTGTTTCATGGAATATAACTTCCTTAGAAGCATATAAAGTAAATATTGGACTAACTTCATATTCAGTAAGTATTTTTAACCAAGCTAAACCACCCATTGAAATTACTCTATCTTTTTTAAGTTTAAATGTTTTTCTCGATATTTCACCAGATGGAACAATTTTTAAATTACAGTCCTCACAAACCATATCAGAAATTCTTCCTTTCGGAATTATTCCTGGAGTATCATATATATTAATTTTTGTTTTAGGAATTCCAAATTTAACAGTTTTTAAAGTTGTTCCGGGATATTTAGAAACTGTTACTTTTTTATCTTTCATAATTCCATTAATTAAGCTAGATTTTCCTACATTTGTTGCTCCGATTACTGCAGCATCTCCACCATTAGGCAAAAAATGTCTAAGTTTTCTTATTATTCCATTTACTCCATACATATCTTTAACAGACATAATTGCTATATCAAGAGGTTTTATCTTTGATAAAAATAATCTTCCCATAAGCCAATTTGTTATTTCTGCAGGATGTTTCTCTCCAGGAACTAAATCTATTTTATTTACTGCTAGAATAATTTTTTTATTCCAAATTAATGAAATTAATTCTTTATCAAAAGAACCCTCAAAATCTATTAAATCTACAACTACTACAACTACATCCATTTTTTTTAGCACTTTTAAAACTTCATTTTTATAATCTTTATCATTTAAATCTATTGGTAAATAAGCTCCATAATTGCTTATTTTAAAACATCTTTGACAAATTGCATCTTTTTCTTTGATTTTATTTTCAGGTAAATATCCTGGTAAATTTTTATCTTCACTTTGTAACTCTATTCCACAACCACTACATTTTTTAGCCAACGTTTCCTCCTAAATTTCTTCTACCGAAATATTTGTATTAGTATATATACAAATTTCACCAGCTATTTGCATAGCTTCTTTTACAATATCTTTAGCTTCCATATTTGTATGCTTATATAAAGCTTTTGCTGCTGATAGTGCATATGTTCCTCCAGAACCAATTGCAGCTATATCATCATCAGGTTCAAGTACATCTCCTGTTCCTGATAAAATTAATAAATTATCTTTATCTCCAACAATTAACATAGCATCAAGATTTTTTAAAATCTTATCATTTCTCCAATCTTTTGCTAACTCAACACATGCTTTTTTCATATTTCCAGCATGTTCATCTAGTTTTTTTTCAAATCTATCAAATAAAGCGAATGCATCTGTTGCTGTTCCTGCAAAGCCTGCTAAAATACCTTTATCTTCAATTTTTCTTATTTTTCTAGCTGTACTTTTAAATACTGTATGTCCTAAAGTAACTTGTCCATCTCCAGCAATTGCTAATTTCCCATTTTTTCTTACTGCAAGTATTGTTGTTGCATGAAACGACATTTTTTCCTCCTATCCAATAATGCTCTTTTCATCATAATCTAAATATAATTTTGTACTTTCAATTGATGTATGTCCCATTAGCTCTTGTAAATAGTGCAAATTCATTCCTTTATATACCATATAAGCACCAAAGGAATGTCTTAAGGAATGAGGACTTAAATCTCTATCTATTTTGGAAACCCTTAATATTTTATCAACTATTCTACGTAATGACCTATCACTTAATCTTCCTTGGTTACTATTTACAAAAAGAACTTCTCTTCGGTAATCATCACCAAATCTTTGACGTTTTGCTTCTAGATATTTATGTAAAACTTCTGAACAGGTTTTACTATAAAAAACTATTCTTTCACTTTTTCCTGTAACTTTTATTTCTCTTGCTTCAAAATTAAATAATCCTTCTGATAAATTTAGTAATTCTGTAGCTCTTATACCACTACTATAAAGAATTTCCACTATAAGTCTATCTCTAAGAACATTTAACATTTCTTCTGAATATGCTTCTCTTATTTTCAGTATGTCTTTCACTGAAAAAATAGGAAGTATTATTCTTTCAAATTCTATATTATCAACGTATTCACTAGGATTTTCTTTGATGTATTCTTTTCTTTCTAAAAATCTAAAATAACTTTTAATTGAAGAAAGTTTTCTATTTATTGAACGTTTACTAATTTTATCTCTTTTCAAATCAAGTAAATAGTCTTTTATATGCTTATCTTTAATTTGTTTTATTTCCAAATTAAATTTATCTAAAAATTCTAATAATTGCTGTATATCTTTTTTATATGCTCTCAAAGTATTTTCACTTTTATTATTAAAGGTCTTTTCTTCTTGCAAATATTCCTTTAGCCATACTCTTAGCACATTCTCACCTCATATTTATTATAATTCTACTGATTTGATATAATCTAAAGCTATTTCTGAAATTTTTGTGTACCTTTCAATTTTATCTTTAATCTTTTTACCCTCAAGACTTCTAATTATTCCAAAATTAGGTCCCATTGGTTGAAAATCTTTCTTTTCTTCTGTTATATATTTTATTATTGAACCTAAAGAACTTCTATCATCAAGTATAAATGGTTCTCTATTTTCTATTTTTCTAATAATATTTATAGCTGCCATAAATCCTGTTCCTATAGCTGCTATGTAGCCTTCTCCACCTGTAATTTGTCCTGCAAAGAAAATTCTTTCATTACTTTTTAAATTCAAACTTTGATTTAAAAGTTTTGATGAATTTATAAATGTATTTCTATGCATAACACCGTATCTAATAAACTCTGCATTTTCAAGTCCCGGAATCATAGAAAATACTCTTTTTTGTTCAGGCCATTTAAGATTTGTTTGAAAACCTACCAAATTATAAAGTTTTCCTTCTTTATCATCTTGTCTTAATTGAACTACTGCAAAATCTCTAGTTTCTGTTCTTGGATTAGTTAATCCTTTGGGTTTTAATGGCCCATACAATAATGTTTGGAATCCTCTTGTTGCTATACGTTCTACTGGCATACAAGCTTCAAATATTTTTTCTTCTTCATGCGATTTTAAAGGGAATCTTTCTGCATTTATAAGTTCATTATAAAAATTTTCATATTCCTCTTTACTCATAGGACAATTTATATATTCTCCATCACCTTTATCATACCTGCTTTGAAAGTATACTTTTTCTTTATCAATACTCTCTAATGTTACAATTGGTGCAACAGCATCATAAAAATATAAATCACTTTCTCCTGTTTCTTTCTTTATACTTTCAAATAAAGAATCACTTGTTAAAGGCCCACTAGTTACTAAAATATATCCTTCTTTAGGTAATTCTTCTACCTCTTCATTTATAATCTCAATATTTTCCATATTTCTTAAATAATTAGTAATTTTTTCAGAAAACCCTTCTCTATCTACTGCAAGAGCTTGACCAGCAGGCACTTTAGATTCATCTGCAATTTTTACAAGAAGAGAATCAAAATATCTTAACTCTTCTTTCATAAGTCCCGATGCATTTGATAATAAGTTTGAACCTAAAGAATTTGAACATACCAATTCTCCAAATTTTTCTGTAGTATGAACTTCAGTCATTTTTTTAGGTCTCATTTCATATAACCTTACTTTATATCCTCTTTTTGCAAGCTGATAAGCTGCTTCACAGCCTGCTAAACCTGCTCCAATTACACTTATTGTTTCCATTTATTCCTCATTTCAACTTAAAAATTTTGTCCGATAATCAAGTTTTATTATATCACTTTTTTCACTTTAAGTAAAGTATCCCCTTCCTTAAAGTGAATATTCCTAAACATTTACAATTTTACCTATATTACTAGTGTCATAGCCACCTAATCCCTCTATCTCTTCTCTAAATTGCTGACTTCCTATTATCTCTAATAATGTCTGAACAACTTCAGTATTCAATTCTTTTTTCTTAATTACCATATCATAACTTTCTTCTTTCAAAGGAATAAAATCTATATTTGAAACTTGCATAGCCGTTTTCTCATTTCCTATTGCTACATCGGCTCCTCCTCGTGCAACGATACTAGCACATGCTGAATGAGAAGTTGACTCCCTTTCATATCCATCAATAGAATTTTCATCAATATTTAAAAGTTTCAAATTCTCATCTAGTAATACTCTTGTACCACTACCTTTTTCTCTATTAATTAAACTAACTCCTGCTTTAGTCAAGTCTTCCCAAGTTCTTACATTTTTAGGATTTCCTTTTTGAACATAAAATCCTTGTACTCTTTTTACTAGATGTATTACAACAACTGGAACTCCTGGTACTAAACTTTGTATATAGCTTATATTATAAGTATCTGTTTTCGCATCCCATAAATGTGCTGTTGCTATTGTTTTATCATTTGTGTACATTGTTATAAGTGAGTTATAACTTCCAATATATGAACGATAAATTTTAGAAGATAAATTTTTCTCTGCATAATACCTTGTAATTACATCTAGCATTAAATCTTGACCACAAAGAGTAAATTCATCTTCAAATAAATTTGTCTTTATATTCTCTTTAGTATGTTTATGGCTGTTTTTATAATCTTCTATATCTTTTAGCTCAATTCTCATTTTATTCCCTATTTTGTAATGGTTCAATTCTCCTCTTTTTATTAACTCATAAACTGTTGTTTTAGCAATTTTCAACATTTCTGCTACTTCTTGAGGAGTAAATGATTCTATTTTCTCCATAATAATTTACCTCCTAAATTTAAGTTTACTTTTTAGTTTGTTGCAAAGCTCCAACACCTTTATTTTACTTACATAAAAAACTACGTTTTTTATGTAATCCCCCCATCTTAGGTGGGGAAAAAGAGGGGGAATTGAGGCGGAGCCCGAACCCACGGCAAGGAAGTATCCTCGCCACTCCATAATTCGACTAAAGACTTAAAAGCCTAAGCCTCATTAAAACCAATGAAAATATTATTTATATTATTTTTAACTGTGTACATATATTTTTTAGTTTTGCAACTAGCTATTAAGTTTACTTTTTCAACTTTATAGTCCTAAAAAAATAGTATCATGAGTGTAGTTTTTTTTCAATAATAAATATTATTTATCCTTAATTATTTTAAGATATATTTTATTAATGAATGAGTTTTAATTTATATATTTGATTTTAATAAAAAATAGAGTTATAACTTTCTTAAATAAACAAAACTAAACTAAAACAAACTAAAACAAATTTGAGGAGGTTTTAATGAAAAAAATATTTATTATTTTATGTTTTATTTTAAACTCTCTTGTATTTGCAGATACCCTTACAATTTCTGCTGCTGCAAGTTTAAAAGAAGTTATGACTGATATTAAATCTGAATATGAAAAAACTTATCCTAGTGACAAAATAATTTTTAATTTTGGTGGTTCTGGTGCATTACAAAAACAAATTGAAAATGGTGCTCCTGTTGACATTTTTATCTCTGCTGCAACAAAGCAAATGAATGAATTAGTAAATAAAAATCTAATTCTTCCTAATTCAAACTTTATTTTGCTTGAAAATAGTATTGTTTTAATTAAACCTAAAAATTCTAAACTTAAAGTTTCTTCTTTTAATGATTTAATTAAACCAGAAGTAAAAAAAATTGCAATTGGTGAAATCTCTAGTGTACCTGTTGGACAATATTCTATGGAAATATTTAATAATTTAAAAATAAATGAAAAAATTTCTAATAAATTAATTTATGGTAAAGATGTCCTTAGTGTACTTAGTTGGGTAGAGTCAGATAATGTTGATTTAGGAATAGTTTATAAGACAGATGCTATTTCTTCTACCAAAGTAATTATAGTCGCTAATGCTCCTGCAAATTCACATAAACCAGTAGAATATCCTATAGGTATTGTAAAAAATTCTAAAAATATTACTAAAAGTCAGCAATTTATACAGTTTTTAAAAAGTAACAAAGCAAAAGCTTTATTTAAAAAATATGGATTTTTGACTAAATAATCTTCATGAGGAGGTAATAAAATGTTTGACTATTCTCCATTACTAATTTCCTTAAAAACAGCATTTACAGCTACATTTATTACCTTTTTCTTTGGTATTTACATAGCTGTATTAGTTAAAAAATTAAATAAAAATTTACAAAATATTATAAATACAATTATTACATTACCTATTGTACTCCCACCAACTATTATTGGTTTTATATTATTACTTACCTTTGGTAAAAACGGATTTATTGGAAGAATTTTAGAAAAATTTGACTACAGCCTTATTTTCTCTTGGGAGTCAACTGTTCTCGCAGCTGTAACAATTTCTTTCCCCTTAATGTATAATACTTCAAAGGGGGCTTTAGAACAGATTGATGAAAATATAATATCTGCAGCAAAAACAATGAACGTATCTTCTAGCAAAATTTTCTGGAAAATTATTTTTCCCTTAGCTTGGCCAGGGATTGTGGCAGGTACTATTTTGTCTTTTACAAGAGCCCTTGGGGAATTTGGCGCAACTCTTATGATTGCTGGTAATATTCCTGGTAAAACTCAGACTATTCCTTTAGCTATCTATTTTGCTGTAGAAAGTGGTGATAATCAATCTGCTATTAAATGGGTTATTATTGTTATTTTAATTGCAAGTCTAACAATTATTTCATTAAATTTTTGGAATAAAAAAAATTACTATGAGAGGAGGTAAGCTTTATGGCTTTAAAAGTTAATATTAAAAAACAAATTGAAAACTTTGAACTTAATTTAAAATTTGAAACTAAAAATAGGCCTTTAGCTCTACTTGGCTCTTCAGGTTCAGGAAAAAGTTTAACTTTAAAATCTATTGCTGGCTTAGAAACACCAGAATTAGGTTCAATTATTTTTAATAATAGCATTTTCTTTGATAGTAATAAAAAAATAAATATGGACATTCGTAAAAGAAAAATTGGATATATTTTCCAGAATTATGCTCTATTTCCTCATATGACTGTTTCAGAAAATATTGCATTTGGTATAAATCAAAAAAACAAAGATTTTATAAATCACCTAATTTATGAAAGTTTGAAAAAAGTCAAAATGTTAGAATACCAAAATAGGCTTCCTCATCAACTTTCAGGTGGGCAACAGCAAAGAGTTGCTATTGCTAGAGCCTTGGCTTTAGAGCCAGATATTCTTCTACTTGATGAACCTTTTTCAGCATTAGACTCTTCTACAAAAGAGATTGTTATAAATGAAATGAAAGAAATTTTGTCCAGTTTTAAAGGTGATTCTATTTTAGTAACTCATAATTTAGATGAAGCATATGCATTATGTGATGATATTTTAATCATAAATAAAGGGTATGAAGAACGATTTGGAGAAAAAAAAGATGTCTTTGAAAACCCCAAAACTATTGAGAGTGCTAAACTTACAGGCTGTAAAAATATTGTTAATATTATAAAAATTTCTAATGACCAAATATTTGTCCCTAGCTGGAACTATTATATATCTACTCCAAATGTTTATCCACCTTATAATTATTTGGGAATTAGGAGTAATTACATAAAAATTTCTACTGTGGAAAGAAAAGATTCTATCAAATGTTTTGTTGAAAATGTAATACATACTCCCTTCTATGTATCCGTTTTCTTTAAACCTATAAAATCTTCATTTGAATCAACTACTATTCAAGGAGATTTTACTCAAGACTTTTGGGCCTCATTTAATAAAAAAAATGACTTTTTTTATATTTATTTTGATGAAAAAAATTTTTTTTACATGAGAAAATAGAAATTTTAGCAACTGTTT
>JAFGUR010000229.1 GCA_016938425.1 Fusobacteriaceae bacterium | reverse complement strand
TAATGGTTATTGATGATTTACAAAATGAATTTTTAAGTAGTGAACTTATAGAATTATATAATAAAAGTAATAACAAAAGCATCTTACATTATATTAATGGGAATTCTCATATTTTTAAATCAGAAAATGTATATTGCGCAAATAATAAAGTTACATTTTATACTCATCTTATGAATATTCTTAAATATACTTAAATGGGTTAAAGGTTAAAAAAGTTTTTTTAAATTCATTCAAAACATTAGTTGTGAAAAATAATAAGTCAAATAGCTAAAAGTTATCAGTATATTCATTGATACAAGAGGGCGAACATAGGAGTTTGCCCAACAAAAACCATCCAATAAAACAAGGAGAACTAAAATGAACATAAAGTTATGCAAAATAGACTTTGAAACAGACCAATTAATAAAAAAGGATGAATTGAAAAAAATAAGAGGATTTCTTGGAAACAAATTTATAGATAAAACCCTAATACATAATCATATTGAAGAAGGAATGAGATACTCCTATCCCTTGATACAATATAAATTTTTGAAAGATAAGTTTTTTATTATTGGAATAAATGAAGGAGCAGATACCCTTTTATCCATTGTGTCACAGATAGATTGTTTTAAAATTGAAGAAAAAATTGTAAATATTACTAAAAAAAATATTGAAATTTGGGAAGAAGAAATAAAGTTAGGTACTGGTTATAAAATTTATAAATTTTCAACTCCTTATTTTGCACTAAATCAGAAAAATTTTAATATTTATAATAAGTTAGAAAATAAAATGGAGAAAAAACTATTTTTAAACAAAATTCTTGTGGGAAATATTCTTTCATTTTTAAAAGGTGTAGGAATTTGGGCAGATAAAGAAATAATTTGTGATATTTTCTTTGAAGATATAAAAATTATAAATTTTAAAGAGCAAAAGATGGTTGGAATTAAAGGAGAATTTGCATTTAATGGAGTTCTACCAAATTTTATAGGACTGGGAAAAAGTGTTTCTTTAGGAAATGGGATTATTTTTAACAAAAATAAATAGTATTCAATCGAATAAAAAAATTTATTAGTACAGTTCCATTAAAACAAGGATTTATATGTTTTGGTAGGGGCAGATTCCCATATCTGCCCTTTTTTTGACAGAACAAAACAGGGCGAACATGGGAGTTCGCCCCTACGGGGGATAAATGCAGAAAAGGACAGAATTCCTTTTGAAATCTATGGAATTTTGATAAATTAAAATTTTTCATTTGATTTGAAGAAAAAATCTGTTATAATTTTTATAGATAGACAGAAATAGAGGTAATTATCAAGGTATACGGAGAATCGGATAAGTGTTCATTAAAACAAGGATTGCGACGTATTTTTTCATTGGCAAATTGAATTAAATAAAAATTATAAGTGTCCATTAAAACAAGGATTTATATGTTTTGTAGGGGAAGATTCCCATATCTGCCCATTTTTTGACAGAACAAAACAGGGCGAACATGGGAGTTCGCCCCTACTAGAAATAAATGTAAAAATATAATTTTTTCTTTTTTTAAATTCATCAAAAATACATTCAGGAAAATCTTTTAGATTAAACAAAAAAGAGACAGATTAATAATAATCTGACTCTTTTTAAGTTATTAAACTATATAAAATTTTCCATTGATTCTTTTTTAGTTTTTTTATTTTCATACATTTTTTCATCAATTTTCTTTAGGAAATCTTCTAAAGATTCATAATTCTTACCATAAACATCAAAACCATATGTAACAGATAATTTATAAGCTTTTTTAGAAAATCTATTGTATTTAGAAAAGTTCTTTTCTATTAAATCAATAACTTTTCCAATTTCATCAATATTTTCATTGTGAAGAGCCACGATAAATTCATCTCCACCATAACGAGCAATTATATCTCTTCTTTTCAAGCTTGTTTTTATAATATCAGCAGTATTCCTAATGGCAAGATCCCCTTCAACATGTCCAAATCTATCATTTATAATGTGAAGATTATCCATATCAATAAATATTACAGGAACTTCTTTTCTTTCTCTTTCAAACCTTTGATAAAAATACAAGAAAAAAGATTCTCTACTCCAAACTTCTGTGAGATAGTCTAAATGAATCATTCTTTTCTGAACATAAGTGAAAACAAGTACAAGAGTAAAAGCACAACTACTCCATATATAAAGAGTTCCATATAATAATACTTGAATAATTCCTCCTAAAGTTGGAATTACACCAACAAAAAGAATAGGTATAAAATCATGCTTTGGAATATGTTTTTTATAAACAAGAACCATAATAGTACTTAGAACAAAATAAAAGTAAGCAAGTCCAGCAGAAAGAGCATAAAAATCTCCTCTAAAATATTGATTGTTATGATCTATATAAAAATAAATTCCACTGTAAACAGAAGCTACAGATAAAAAAAAGTTTATCAAAATCGGAGTTAGTAAAAAAACATCTCTATAAAATTTTTTGTTATTTGGTACAACCCATGTTCGAATAAAAGAGTACCAAGTATATGTTATTAAAGGGCCACTCATAAAAGAAAATAAAGTAAAAATATATAGGAAAAACCTAGTACATGAGCCACCTCTTGATTCTAATATAACAGTCAAAGTTTCTAAAACAGTTTCAGTAATTATGACTAAAGAAGTAAAAATGAAAGCCCTATTTAATCGAGCTTTTTTATCCAATTCTTTACGAGCGATTAAGTATACAATAGTAAGTAATATAATTGCAATAATATTGACATCAATTCTTAAAAGTAATTCCATAAACACCTCTAAATAAAAAATTTACCTTTAATTATAACATCATTACAGCAATTATGGCAATTTTTATAATTTATTTATTAATTTTTCTATAAAAATTACGAGGATAAATGGTACTATAGTTCAAGTTATTTCAAACAAAAAGTCCTAAAAATTAGGACTATTCATAAAAATTAGGTGCTAACTTCAAGGTTTTGAAAAATTCCCAGTCATGAGCAAAAATAACTTTAGCATTATATAATTTTTCTAATTCTCTTACTTTTTCTATAGATTTAAAATATTCGATACTGTCATAAAGCAACCCAGAAGCCTTTGGTACAGGGCTATAAATTTCTTGGGTGTAAATACAATCTTGAGGTAAAATAAATGTTCCTTCTTTTTTGAGATGAACAATAAGTCCTAATAACCCTGGAGTATGCCCAGGTAAATTAATAATTTTTATCCCCTTTGAAATTTCAAAATCATCTTCTACCAAATGAATTTTCTTTACATCTACTTCTAAATCTGCTTTTATATAGCCACCATGATTTATAGGATTATTTTCCGATTTGATTTTATTTTGTGCATATAGGTAGTCAGCTTTTGGGACATAAATATCAGCATCTTTGAATAAATTTAGGTTTCCAGCATGGTCAAGATGAAGATGAGAAATAATCACTTTTTTTATATCACTAACTTTTACATTACAAAGAGCCAATTGATTTTCTAAACGTTCTTCAAAAGTTTGATATAAAGGATAAATTTCTTTTAAATGATTTGGCCAATATCCTTCCATTGCTTGAGGATTACTCCCTAAATCATATAAAATATAACCTTCAGAACTTTCAATTAGAAAAGCCATAACAGGTAATTTTATCCATTTATTTTGTATAATTGGATTAGAAAAAGTCCCAATATTTTTACAAGCAATTACGTTGTTTTCATCAGTTTCTAAATATCCTGTATTTAATATATACATTTTCATAGTAGACTCCCCTTAAAATAAGCTTTTATAGATATCGAATATTTCTTCCTTAGAAAAGGGAGTGTAATTATTCGCTAAAAGTCTTTGTTGTTTTTCTAAAACACTTTCTGTAAAAATTAATATTTCTTCTTCTTTCATACCAAATTCTTTTAAAGGTTTTTTACTTAATAGATTGTTTAAAATATTTTCTAAAGATTCATATACATTATTAATATTACAACCGATAATGTTTGAAATAAAACTATTTAATTCTTTTATTTTCCCGTTAGGATTTAGTTTGTTATACCTTTTAAAAACTTCTATGAAAAATTGATAATTAGATTCTCCATGGGGAACATGATAATTTCCTCCTAGTGGATATGATAAGGCATGGACAGCTCCAACTCCAGTATTACCAAAAACAATTCCTGCATAATTACTACCTAGACAAAAGTCTTCTATAATTTCAGAATAGTAATTTTGTCCATTTTTATTAATTTCAATAAAACCTTTCAAAATCAATTCTATTGCATGAAGTCCAATAGATTCTGTTAAACTATTCGATTTTGGAGACACATATGATTCTACTGCGTGAATGAGTGCGTCAATAGCACTAAATATAAAGTATTTATAAGGAATATCTTTTACAAGTTCAGGAATAATGACAGCATTATCTGGAAATAAAGCGTTGTCAGCTAACCCCATTTTTGTTTGTTTAGATTTAATCTCAGCTATAGAGATATTTGTAACTTCACTTCCAGTACCACAAGTAGTTGGGATTATAATTAGTTTTTTATTCTTATTAAATGGAACTTTTCTTTCAAATAAATCAAGGGTATTATTAACATTTTCAAAAATTAAAAGTTTTGCAATATCAATAACTGTTCCACCACCAATAGCAATAATTCTTTCACAATCAATTTCGTTAACTTCTTTTATAATTTCATCAATCATTTGGTCAGTTGGTTCTCCAGAACCATATTTATTTTGTAAAATAACACTACAATTTAGATTTAAAGATTTAATAAAAGGATTATAAACAGATTCTCTTGTTAATATCAAATCTTTTTCCCCTAAATTAAATTCCTTTGAAAAGTCAGAAAAATTGCTATATTTGTCAATTTGTGTTGGTAAATAAAATAATTTCATTAAGAACTCCTTTTGTTATAAAATTTTAATTTTCTTCAAAACATTAGGTTATTTAGAAACTTATTCAGTAAACCCTAAGAAATTGCAAAAAATATATATTTAAAAAGTTACCGTAAGTTACGGTAACTTATTTGAAAAATCAATTATTTAAATTGATAAAATATTTTTTGTTAGTTAACTTTTGTAACTACTTTTAAAGCTTCTTCAATGATATCTAACCCAGCTTTCAATTGCTCATCTGTAGTGCAAAGAGGCATTAAGAATCTTAAATTATTTCCCCTAATTCCTGCATCTAAAACAATTAACCCTCTTTTATTACATTCTTTAATAATAAGTTTAGTCTCTTCTTTTGCAGGTTCTTTAGTAACTTTATCAGTAACAAGCTCCATAGCCATCATTGCCCCAAGACCTCTAACATCACCTATAATATCATATTTTTCTTGCATTTCAAAAAGGCGAGTCATTACAAATTTTGAAATATTCTGTGCTTTTTCTGCGTAATTGTCTCTTTCCATAATTTCAATAACTTTAAGTGCAGCAGCAGTGGCAATAGGATTTCCAGAGTAAGTCCCTCCAATCCCTCCTGCTTGAGAAGCTTCAATTATTTCTGCTTTAGCTGTTACAGCACTTAAAGGAAGCCCCCCTGCAATTGACTTTGCACTAGTAACAATGTCTGGATAAATTCCTTCTTCAGCCCAATACTCACAAGCAAACATTTTTCCAGTTCTGCAATACCCTGATTGAACTTCATCACAAATTAAAAGGATTCCATGTTCATCACATATTTTACGAAGTTCCTTAACATATTCAAGAGGTACAGGTAAAAATCCTCCTTCACCTTGAACAGGTTCTATTATAATAGCTGCAACTTCTTCTGGAGTAACTTCTTCAAGGAAAAAATTATGAAGCTTCTCTTTAAAATATTCCATAGAGTCTTCTTCAGAAATCCATTTTGGTCTACGGTAAGTATATGGGAATTCTGCTCTATGAATTCCTGAAGGAAATGGACCAAATCCAAATTTATAAGGTTTTACTTTGCTTGTAAGAGCAAGAGTTAGAGCAGTACGTCCATGAAATGCACCAGTAAAAGTAACAAGCTCACTTCTTTTAGTAAATTTTTTAGCTATTTTAATAGCATTTTCTACTGCTTCAGCTCCACTATTTACAAACATAGTTTTCTTTTTATAATCTCCAGGAACAAGCTCATTTAATTTTTTAGCTAATTTTATATATTGTTCATATTGAACAACATTTATACTAGTATGGAAAAATTTTTCAGTTTGCTCTTTTACAACTTCAATAACTTCAGGATTGCTATATCCAATATTTAAAACTCCAATCCCTCCTGCAAAATCTAAAAAAATATTTCCATCTATATCTTCAAACATAGCACCTTCACCACGGTTAATAACAGTTGGAGTCCCGTAAGAAACACCTCCAGGCACATTTTCTTCTCTCATATCAAGTATTTCTTTTGACTTTGGTCCAGGTAACTCAGTAACCATTTTTGGTAATGCTAATCTTAAATTTCCCATTTGAAAATCCTCCTATACAATTTTAATTAGTTTGTTGCAAAACTCCAACACCTTTATTTTACTTACATAAAAAACTTAGTTTTTTATGTAATCCCCCCACCTTCGGTGGGGAAAGAGAGTGGGAGTCGGGGCGGAGCCCGAACCCACGGCAAGGAAGTATCCTCGC
>JAFGUR010000228.1 GCA_016938425.1 Fusobacteriaceae bacterium | reverse complement strand
CTACCTTGTCAGTATTCTACACCTTTTGCTTTTAATTCAGGATTAGTAATTTTACTAACATCAATAGTATATTCATTAGATAAAGGATCTATTTTGAATACATTACTAATATTTTCTCCTTCACTTTCATATAGTTCTCTAAATTTTTTAAGAGCTTCTCTAGCATATGTCTCGGCATCTTCTTTATCTTTTGTTTTTGATTTAGAAAATTTTACATCTTTTAATTTAGTAGCAGCAAAATTTTCTCATGTATTAGGAGACTTTCCTCCTGATTGATATTTTTTAATAACTGACATATTATAGTTTATTATTTTTATAAAGAAAAAAGGGAAACAAAAGCTTCCCTTTTAAGGTAGGCTTATTGTTTTTTAACAAGGACTAGTTTTCCACCTTTTCTAGCATAAACCGGAGCTTCTTGTTGTGCTCCTCCTCCTTGTTGCAATAATTCCATAATCATTTGAGCTAACGCTGCTGATGCTTCTGGACCTAATTGTTGAATAATCTGCATTGCCATTTCAGCTAATTGATCTTGTGGGTTTGTTGCTCCTTCTCCACCTGCTGGTGCTGCCGGTGCTGCTCCACCTGCTTGTAATTTTCTAACTTTCATAGTTTAACTTATTTTTTTAATTGTACATATTCTTGCTCATTACTATCCTGAGCATTTAAAAATTTAAATATTCTTTTACCTAAAGCTATATAATCACTATCTCTATTTGTAGAAATTGCTTTCTTAGAGAATTTAATTAATATTTTAGTATTGGCTCTAGAAAATATTCTTTCTCCACCTTCTAATTCCATTTGTGAAGATCCATCCTCATTTAACACTATCATTTTATCTGATTTAACTTTTGAATCTGGTAAAAATTCTAATTCATCTCCTTCTTTTATTCTTGAATCTGAATTAACTTCTAATATTAAAGGGGAATTATCTTGTGATATTATTTTTTCAGAACCGGGAACTCCTGTATGTACTTTAGTTACAATTAAATCTGAATTTATAAATATTATATCTAATGGTATTTTTGTATCTTTCATTCAAATACCAATATCTTCATCATCAACTAAAAATAACATACCTTCATTATATGGAAGGTTTTCTACATTTTGTAAACCTTTTTCTTGTTGTTCCTCAGTTTCAGCTATCTTTACATTATATTTTCTATTTCCGACTTTTATTTTTGTTTCTTTCATTGATCTAATATATCAGAAATATCATATTTGATTTTACCACCTTTTTGATGTTTCCATTTTCTAGCATTTGCTGCAAAAGTTGCTCTTTTTCTTATTTTAGGATTAGAACTGTTTTTACCTTTACTTATACATTCTTGTGTAACTTTCCCACCACAATATTCAGTAAATTTACCTCTATTTTCAGGTTTAATATTAATATTTGATTTACCACCTTTTTTAAAGAATGTAGTATAATCATCAGGAATATTAAATAATTTTCTTAAATTTAATGTTTCTTCAACTTCTGGTTGATTTACATCTGTAGATGATATAGTATTAAGTTTATTATTACTTAATGATCTTAATTTAGACATATAATCATTAAATGCTGCTTCTGTTCTTTTTCCTCATATTCCGTCTATACCTGTGTCACTTTTTGTAGTACTTATATCATAACCTTGATCAACAAGAATTTTTTGAATATTCATTACTTGATCTCTTGTTTTATTAGGTTGTTTATTAGAAGGTTTTTTAACACCTTCATTTTTACTTTTAGTAGAGTTTTCTGGAATTAGTTT
>JAFGUR010000021.1 GCA_016938425.1 Fusobacteriaceae bacterium | reverse complement strand
TCAGGCTCCGTCCCGATTCCCTCTCTCTTTCCCCACCGAAGGTGGGGGGAACATAAAAAACGTAGTTTTTTACGTAAGAAAAATAAAAGTGTTGGAGTTTTGCAACAAACTATATAAATAAAACTTAGGAGGATATAAATGAATTTAAAAAACAAAAAAGTATTCGCTTTAATTGCTTTAATTGCAACAATTTCAAGTCCTATGTATTCAGCAACAACTAAAAAAAATAATACTGTTAAAGAAAATGTAATAGAAAATAAAAAAGTAAAAAATGTAATTTTGCTTATTCCAGATGGCCAATCTATGGGAGGTTTGACTCTTGCAAGATGGTATAATGGTGGGGCTCCTTTAGCTGTTGATGAAATAACCTCTGGATTAGTAAGAACTTACAATGCTGATACGCCAATAGCAGATTCTGCTCCTGCAGGTACAGCCATGGCAACTGGGTATAAAACAAATACAAAATATGTAGGAGTTATGCCTTCTGTAACTGGAATGTACAATGTTCCTAGCATCTCTGATGAAAATAAGCAAAAACCTATGGCTTCAATATTAGAAGCAGCAAAACTTTCAGGTAAATCAACAGGTATTGTTGCTACTTCAAATATACAACACGCTACACCAGCGGACTTTACTTCTCATTTCCCAGATAGAAGTCAATATGAAATTTTAGGGGAACAACAAGTTTATAATAGAATTGATGTAGCCCTTGGAGCAGGTTATAAATATTTATTAGGTGAAAATAGAAAAGATAAAGAAGATTTGATATCGGAACTTAAGACAATGGGATATGATGTTGTAAGAACCGATGAAGAAATGAAAAAATCTAAATCTACTAAAATCTATGGACTTTTTGCTGATGATGCTCTAGCCTATGAAATGGATAGAGAAACTAACAGGAGTTCCGAACCTAGTTTACAAGAAATGACAGAAAAAGCAATTTCCACTCTTTCACAAGATAAAGATGGTTTTTTCTTAATGATAGAAGGTAGCAAGGTTGATTGGGCAGCCCATGCAAATGACCCAATAGGAATTATTTCTGATATTTTAGCCTTTGATAAAGCTGTAAAAACTGCTCTTGATTTTGCAAAAAAAGATGGAAACACTGTTGTAATAGTTGCTACAGATCATGGTAATGGTGGAATTACTATAGGAAACAAAGGCACATCTTCAAATTATGATAAAGTTCCCTTAAGTACTTTTATTGACCCTTTAAAAAAGGCTAAATTAACTGGGGAAGGAATTGAAGAAAAATTTAATACTGATAAAAGTAACATAAAAGAAGTTATGTCAGAATATTATGGTATTAATGACTTAACTAACGAAGAAGTAGAAGCTATTAAAAATACCAAAAAAGGCTCAATGAATTATACTGTAGGTCCTATGATTAGTAAAAGGGCATATATTGGTTGGACAACAAATGGTCATACTGGAGAGGACATTCCATTACATGTGTACCATCCAAAAAATATGGAACTTAAAGGAACTGTTCAAAATACTGATATTGCTAAATATATGGCAACAGTCTTAGGCCTTGACCTTGATAAAACAACAGATTTATTATATAACAATGTTATAAACACTCTGTCAAATAAAAAAATAACTTATGCTTGGAAAAATGATGATTTTGTAAATCCTGAACTTTTAATTGAAACAAATGGTAAAAAAATATCAATTCCAGCTTATAAAGATTACTATTTTGTAAACGGTAAAAAAGTTCAAAGTAAAGGTGTAAATGTATTTATTAATAAAGATAAATTCTTTGTATCAAAAGATATCCTAAACTTGTTATAGTTTAAAGAGCTGATATAAATCAGCTCTTTTATTTTAAATTTTGCTCATTAAAAATACTTTTATTCTTAAGATTTATAGTTTCCTATAGGCTTAAAAAATTATAAATTTTTAACTACGTTCATTTTTTTCTTGAAATTATACTCTTTCATTTAGTACAATATTGTATAATTTGAAATGATGAAAGGATATTTTATGAAAACTGAAAATATAATCGATTTTAAAAATATATATGTTAATTATGGAATAAATTTTTCTGCACTAAAAAATATAAACTTAAAAGTAAATTCTAACGAAAATTGGGCAATTTTAGGTGCCAATGGTTGTGGAAAATCTACATTAATTAAATTAATTTCTAACGATTTATATCCAAATACTAAATATCCATTTTCTAAAAAATATTTGGTGAAGATAATTGGAATATCTTTGAACTTAAAAAAAAATTAGGTATAATTACCAATGATTTGCATAATTATTATTCAAATCAAGGGAAACATTCAACAGCCTATGATGTTATTTTAAGTGGTTTTCAAAGTTCTATTCAGATTTACGAGCATCAACTCTACTCAGAAGGTGAACATAAAAAAGTCATGGAAGTTATAGAT
>JAFGUR010000227.1 GCA_016938425.1 Fusobacteriaceae bacterium | reverse complement strand
TTATACTTAAGACCTCTTCCAGCTGCATTTATGGCTTTTGTAAAATCTCTCTCATCAAAATAAATTTTTGTCATTTTAGCATATGCATTAGAACGCTCTATGGGTGTTGCGGCACTTGATAAAGTTATCCCTATATTCTCTTTTAAACAGTTCTGAACTTCATCTTTTTCCATATAAATTTTTGCTAAAAGTTCCTTTGCTTTAACATCATTTTTTTGAGTTTTTACATAAACTTTTAATTTCTCTAAAGCCTCATCTACTTGGCCTTTTTTATACAATTCTATTGCATCCAAAAATACTACACGTCTACCAAAATATATAAAAATCCCTATTATCAACAATAAAAAAAATATTATTGTTAACATTAAAAAAAACAATACATTCATAAATATTACTCCTCAATACCTACATGAAAAGATTTTGCCTACTGGCTATATTTATTTCATTAAGTTTAATAAATTTTTGAAAATATGAAAATTCTATTTAAATATCAATATCTTCTAATAGTTTATGTAATTACCTTCAAAATTTAATTATTATTTTTATTAAATCTATTTCATATACTCTCTTATTGATTTTGCTATTGACTTTGCCATAGCGTCTTGCACTTGAGGATCTACTAATTTTTCAGCTTCTTGATCATTACTTATAAACCCTAACTCAATTAAAACTGCTGGAACTTCGCTTCCCCTTAAAACAGCGAAATTAGCTCCCTGAACCCCTCTATTTTTAAATCCAGTAACATCTGCTAATTTATTAACAATCCCTTTAGCAAGTCTTTTAGACCTTTCTTGGTTTTGCTTATATATTATATCATTTACTAAAAAATCAACAGCACTTTCTTTAATTCCATATTTTTCATCAACGGAGTTTTCAAAATCAGCAACTGATTTAGCATAAACCGAAGGGTTTTTTGAAAAATAGAATACTTCTGTTCCGTTAGACGCTTTGTTCGTATTAGCATTAGAATGAATACTTACAAATAAAACTGCTTTTTTCCCATTAGAAAACTTACTCCTATCTGTTAAAGAAATAAAAGTATCATCTTTTCTTGTATAATATATATTAAAATCTTTTTCCAATTCTTTTCCTAATAACTTTATCATGTCAATATTTACAGTTTTTTCCCAATAATCTCCATTCATTGCACCATAATCTTTTCCACCATGACCTGCATCTAAAACTATTATTGGTTTCATCTCTTCTTCTTTAATCATTGTTATTACAAGTCTTGATGGATTTTTCCATACTTTAATATCATAATTTACGCCTTCTTTAAAAGTAATAAAAAAATTACTTTTCCCTCCAAATTCCATAGATTCAATTCTTTCAATTGTTTCATCATTTTTTTCAATAATTGCATCTACAGATTTAGATAAATTTGTATTATCTACTTCTAAAAACAATAGTCTCGTATTTTTATCATACATACTTATATATTTAGGCACCTCATTGTTACCTATATCTAAAACAATTTGATTGGGACTATTATTAAATCTTATTTGTTCAATTATGCTTACCCCAAAAGCAAAATTAACCATTAATATAAATATTAAAAATAATTTTCTCATTTTACCTTCCTTAAATTATACGATTTGTAGAATACTTTAAAAAAGCGACAATCTCTTGTCGCTTATCAGCTTTATTTTTCAGTATCCAAAACATGTGATATTGCATTTTTCTTAAATTGCAATCTAATTCCTTTATCTACTTTTAGCTCTACAAAGTCATCTTTTACAAGTGCTATTTCTCCTATTAATCCCCCAATAGTAACAACTTTTGCTCCCACAACTAAACCATCAAGTAATTGTTGTTGCTTTTTTTTATTCTTTTTTCTTGTAAAAAAGTCTAAAACCCAAAATATTACAATTACAAAGATAAAAGGTAACCATATCATCACTGGTGCTCTTCCTGCAGGTTGGGCAGCTGTGGCTATAAAATTAAGTAACATATATTTCCTCCTAAATTTCTGTATATGATATTATACCACAATTTATTTGTAATTGACAAGAGTCTCATAAAAAAATAGAGGTTCTTAAGAAACCTCTATTTTATCTTATAAATCTAAATCTTTTAATTTATCAAAAAAACCTTTTTTCTTTTCATGCTTTTTAGTTGGGATATCTTCTAATTGTTTTATTATTTCTTTTTGCTTTTCTGTTAGGTTTGTTGGAACTTCTACAAAAATCTCAACAATTTGATCACCTTTCCCATACCCTCTTGGGTTCACTATTCCTTTATCTTTCAATTTGAATAGTTTTCCATTTTGAGTTCCTGCTGGTATTTTCATTTTCACAGGAGAATCAAGTGTTGGAACTTCAATTTCTCCTCCTAAAGCAGCAGTTGCAAAACTTATTGGTAATTTACAATAAATATCATTATCTACTCTTTTAAATAATTCATGAGGAGTTACAGTTATATAAATATATAAATCTCCATTAGGTCCTCCATCTGTGGAAGCCTCTCCCATTCCTGAAAGTCTCAATCTTTGTCCATCATCTATTCCTGCTGGTATTTTCACTGATCTTTCAACTACTTCTTTATCTATTCCACTTCCACCACATGTATGACATTTCTTTTCAGGAACTTTTCCTTTCCCGTGACATTCTGGACATTCAGTAACATTTTGAAACACTCCAAACATTGTTCTTTGCATTTCCTCAATTCTTCCTGAACCATTACATTTTGAACATGTTTTCATACTAGAACCAGGTTCTGCTCCACTTCCATCACATGTTTTACATTTCCCTCTTCTTGAATATTTGATTTTTTTCTCTATTCCTTCAGCTGCTTCTTTTAAAGAAATTTCTAAATTATATCTTAAATCTTGACCTGGAGTAACTCTACTTCTACCTCCTCCTTGTCTACCACCACCAAAGAAAGATGAGAATATATCTCCTAAATCATCAAAATCTCCAAATCCTCCAAATCCACTTCCGAAGCCACCAAACCCACTTCCTGCTCCTCCTGCTCCATCAAAAGCTGCATGACCAAATTTATCATATTGAGCTTTCTTTTGAGAATCAGATAAAACTTGATAAGCATCGTTAATTTCTTTAAACTTTGACTCTGCTTCTTCCTTTTCTTTATCTGTAGCATTAGAGAATTTATCTGGGTGAAACTTCATAGCCATTTTTCTATATGCTTTTTTTATCTCTGCTTCTGAAGCACCCTTAGTTATCCCTAATACTTCATAATAATCTCTTTTAGACATTTCTTACTCCTCCACTTAATCAGTTAATAATTAATAATGAATAGTTAAGATTTCTTCAATAATTATTAATTATTAACTTTTCACTATTAACTAATTTTTCACGATTATTTCCATTGTTCTCTTAAATTCTTCACCTTTTGCAATTTTATTAACTGCAACTTTATTAACTAGGTTTCCATCATGATTAGAAAAATCTGCAACTCCACACCATGGTTCTAAACATAAAAACGATGCTCCTTCTGGTGCCCAAATTCCTAACCAAGGAAAATCTTTTAATGATACTTTTACTTCAAAATTATCATGTATATTTTTTATAGAAAGATAATCTGATTTTGGATTTTTAAATACTAATGCATCATTTGCAAATAATCCTTCTGTTATTTTAATTACTTTTTCATCATTCAAAAACGGTTTTGTTTCATTTGCAACTGTTAATCCATCTAAAATATATAATTCTAGAGTTTCTTTTTCAGAAAATTCAATATAGTAATCTTTAATATCATATTTATCAAGTGCAAAAGCAGGATGAGTTCCTAAGCTGAAATATAAGTTCTCTTCTTCTTTATTTGAAATTGTATATTCTAAATTTACTCCATTTTCTGTTAAAACATAATTTATGTAAAATTCAAATTTGAAAGGATATACTTTTAAAGACTCTTCATTCCATTTATATAAGAACTTAAGATTATTTGCTCCATTTTCTACTAATTCAAATTCATTATCTCTTGCAAAGCCATGTCTTCCCATTGGATACTCTACACCTTCATAAGAATATTTATTATCTTTACTTCCTCCTACAAATGGAAAAAGTACCGGTGAAGTTTTTCCCCAATATTTTGGATTTGCATCCCACATAAATTCTTGTCCATCTCTTTTCAATACTTTTAATTCAGCACCCTTTGACTCTACTTCAATTTCTATTCCATTAAGTTTTTTACTATAAAGCATTATTTTTCTCCTTTTTCTAAAGTTAATAAAGTTTCTTTTACAGCTAAACCACCTGCAAAACCTACAAGTTTACCGTTTTTACCTACAACTCTATGACATGGGACTATTATAGGAATTTTATTTTTATTACAAGCCATTCCTACTGCCCTTGAAGCTTTTGAATTTCCTATTTTTTCTGCTACTTCTCCATAACTTAAGTGTTCTCCATAGGGAATATTCTCTAAAACTTTCCATACCTTTTTTTGGAATTCTGTTCCTTGAAGTTCATAATTTATGCTAAACTTCTTTCTTTTCCCTTCAAAATACTCTTTTAACTCTTTTAATACTTTTAATTCAAACTTATTTATAAAGCCTTTTTTTTCATAGATACTATTTACAAAGTTTATTCCTCTTAGTTTATCATTTTCTGTAGATATTTCCAAGATGATATTTTCAAATTCAAAGAAAAATACATTCATAGCTTTTTAGAAAAAGTTATATCTGTCACTTTATAACCATTTCCCTCCATCATGTTTATTAGTTCTTTTTTATGTCCAAACACATGATAAGAAACTCTTATACATTTCAACTTTTTCATTTCTGATTCCAATAAACTTATAATGTCTTTACTATCTAAAATTTCACTTCTTTCATCATAAAAGCTAATTGTATATATAAATGCTTCAGTTCCTGATTTATGTACCCACACATATAGATTTTTTTTACCTGTATTATCAATTAAATTATATAAATAATGATTTTCTGTGTTTACTCCACTTTTTAACAAAGTATTTATTGTTTCTTTTGAAAGTTCATAAGCATCTGCTTCTTGCCAAATATCTACATTTATTTTTTCTTTAGCATAATCTGCTATTAATTTCCCTTTTATCAGACTAAATTCTTCTTCTGTCATTCTTTTTAATTCCAAGATAATACCTCCTAAACTTAATGACTTTTTTGTTTGTTGTAAAACTCCAACACCTTTATTTTAACTTATATAAAAAACTATGTTTTTTATATAATCCCCCCACCTTCGGTGGGGAAAAAGAGGGGAAATCGGGGCGGAGCCCGAACCCACGGCAAGGAACTATCCTCGCCACTCCATAATTCGACTACAGTCTTAAAAACCTAAGTCTCATTAAAACCAATAAAAATCTTATCTGTATTATTTTTAACTATATACATATATTTTTTAGCTTTGCAACTAGTTATTAATGACTTCGTGGCTCTCTGCAAAATTTCAATAGCCTAATTTTACTTACATAAAAAACTAGATTTATTTTATAACTAAAAATAGGTTTGGACTACCAACCAAACTTATATTTTCATCTTTAAATTTTCTAGACTAAATTTTTATGCAAAATGGGAATAGATAAATCTATCCCCATTACTATTTAATTAATCTTAGTCTACTACTTCTGCTTCTGCAACATCATCATCTGATTTTGCTTGTCCTTCTGCTCCTGGTTGTTGTTGCCCAGCTTGAGCTTCTTTATATATTTCTTCAGCTAATCTATGAGCTTTTTGAGATAAATTTTCCATAGCTTTATCTATTGCTTCTTTATCTTCTCCATCTTTAGCTTTTTTAAGTTCTTCTATTGCTTCTTCTATTGCTTTTTTCTCTTCTTCAGTTGCTTTATCTCCGTGTTCTTTTAATGTTTTTTCAGTTGAGAATACTAAAGCATCTGCATGGTTTCTAGCATCTACTAATTCTTTAAATTTCTTGTCATCAGCTTCATGTAATTCAGCTTCTTTTTTCATTCTATCAATTTCAGCGTCTGATAAATTAGTTGAACCAGAAATAGTTACTTTATTTTCTTTTCCTGTTCCAAGATCTTTTGCAGATACATGAACAATTCCATTGGCATCTATATCAAATGTTACTTCTATTTGAGGAACTCCTCTTGGAGCTGCAGGAATACCTTCTAAGTTAAATTCTCCTAACATGTGGTTATCAGCTGCTTTTGCTCTTTCACCTTGTAATACTTTAATTGTAACTGCTGGTTGATTATCAACTGCTGTAGAGTAAACTTGAGATTTTTTAACTGGTATAGTCGTATTTCTCTCAATCATTTTTGTAAATACTCCACCTAAAGTTTCTATTCCTAATGATAATGGAGTTACATCTAATAATAAAATGTCTTTAACGTCTCCCATTAATACTCCACCTTGAATAGCTGCTCCAGCTGCAACAACTTCATCAGGATTTATTGATTTGTTTGCTTTTTTACCAAAATAATTTTCTACCCATTCTTGAACTGCAGGAATTCTTGTAGATCCTCCAACAAGTAAGATTTCATCTATTTCGTTAACACTTAATCCAGCATCTTCTAAAGCTCTTTTAGTTGGTCCTTGTGTTTTTTCAACTAAAGTTCTTGTTAATTCATTAAATTGTGATCTTGTAAGTTTTTTCTCTAAATGTTTTGGTCCAGTTGCATCCATTGTAATAAATGGTAATGAAATTGGAGTTTCCATCATTGTTGATAATTCTTTTTTAGCTTTTTCAGCTGCATCTTTCAATCTTTGTACAGCCATTTTATCATTTGATAAATCTAAACCTGTCTCAGCTTTAAATTCTTTTACTAACCAGTCAATTACTGCTTGGTCAAAATTATCTCCACCTAAATGGTTATCTCCAGAAGTTGATATAACTTCAACTACACCGTCTCCAATTTCTAAAACAGAAACGTCAAATGTTCCTCCTCCAAGGTCAAATACAAGTACTTTTTCTTCTTTTTTCTTGTCAAGCCCATAAGCTAAAGCTGCTGCTGTAGGTTCATTTATAATTCTTTTTACATCTAATCCTGCAATTACTCCTGCATCTTTAGTTGCTTGTCTTTGAGCATCTGTAAAATATGCTGGAACTGTAATTACTGCTTCAGTAATTGTTTCTCCTAAGTAAGCTTCTGCATCTTTTTTAAGTTTTTTAAGTGTCATTGCAGAAATTTCTTGTGGTCTGTATTCTTTTCCAAATACTTTTACTTTATGATCAGAACCCATATAAGTTTTAATTGAAGCTATTGTTGAATCTGGATTTGTAATTGCTTGTCTTTTAGCAATTTCCCCTACAATAATTTCTCCATTATCTTTTATGTTTACTACAGATGGAGTTGTTCTTGCTCCTTCAGCATTTGAAATTATTGTTGATTGTCCACCTTCCATTATTGCAACACATGAGTTAGTTGTTCCTAAGTCAATTCCTATAATTTTACCCATTTTTAAATCCTCCTATAATTTTTAATCTTTTTTTATCTACAATTATGCTATTTCTTACAAACTTTTACCATTGCTGGTCTTACTACTTTGCCATTTAATTTATATCCTTTTTGTAAAATTTGAATTATATGATCATTTTCTATTTCATCATGGCTTTCAGTCATCATAGCTTGATGTTCATAAGGGTTATATTCTCCAGAAGCATCAATTTCAGAAACTCCTTCAGCTTCCATTATGTTTTTCATTTGAGTTAAAGTCATTTCAACACCTTTTACCAAAGAATCAAAATCTTTAGTTGCCGTTGCAGCTTCTATTCCTCTTTCTAAGTTATCTAAAACACCAAATAATCTTTCAATTATTTTTTCTGAAGCAAAAGCTCTTAAATCTTCTACCTCTTTATCTTTTCTCTTAGCATAATTTTGGAATTCTGCATTTTTTCTAGCATAATCAGCTTTCCATTCATCTAAGTCTTTTTTTAATTTTTGATTTTCATCTTGAAGTATACAAAGTTCATCTTTTTCAACCTTTTCAGTTTCTTCAACTTCTATTTTTTCACCTTCTAAGATTTCTTCTTCATTTTTCTTAATATCTTCCATTAACCGTCTCCCCTTGAATCTTGTATTTTCTGGACTATTTTGTTTACTTCATCTGTTACGTACTTTATAAGTCCCACAGTTTTAGCATATTCCATCCTTTTAGGACCCAATACTCCTAAAATTCCTTGAGAACCATTAAAATTATAAACAGAAAAAACAAAACTAAAATTTTCCAAAATCGGTATGTTTAATTCATCCCCAAACAAAATATGAACCTTTCCAGTTTCATAGTTTCTTTCTTTTACTGCTTTTTCAAACATTTTTTTCAAGTCTTTATGCTTATCAAAGATTTTTACTGCCTGAATAAGCTCTAATGGCTTATTTTCAAAAGTAGACAAAATATTTTCTGTCCCTCTTATAAATAATCCGCTATTTGCATCTTCTTCATCTAAATAGTCTTCAGTCCCTTTAAAAATATATTCTTTAAATAGTTTTTCTAGCTCATTAGATGAAATGGGATTTTCATTTTCCCTAAGATGTCTAGATATTTGTTTTTGAATCTCCATCAATTCTTCTTCTGTTATTTGTAAATCCAAATGCATTTTCTTTGTCTTTACAGTTGAATTATCAAGTACAATCACGCACATTATTAAATAATTATTTACATGTACAAATTGTATTTTTTTAACTTTTTCAAATTCAGTACTTGGCTCAAAAACAATTGAAGTATAAGATGTTAACTTTGAAAGTAATTTTGAAGTATGTTCTAGTATACCATCTAATTCGTTCATTTTTCTTTCATAAGCAAGTTCTATTTTTTCTTTTTCATTTTTTGTAAGCTCTCTTATTTTTAAAAGCTCATTCAAATAGAATTTGTAACCGATATCTGTTGGAACTCTCCCAGAAGATGTGTGTGTTTTTGTTATATAACCCATATCTTCCAAATCAGCCATAGCATTTCTAACTGTAGCAGAAGAAATATTTAGGTCATATCTCTTAACTAGAGTCCTTGAACCTATTGTCTCACCACTATCTAAATAGTAATCTATTATAGCTCCTAGTATTTGTTTTTCTCTATCTGTTAATGTCATACACATCACCCTTTTGTTAGCACTCATTTAAACGGAGTGCTAATCTCAAAATTAATATACTACTTTTTTTCAGATGTGTCAATGGATTTTATAAAAAAATTAGCAATCTTTTATTGAGGTGGCTAATTATAAATTTTGTATATTTTATATCTTATTCTAAATAATTTTACATTCCTTGATTTTATTAATAATTCTTTATAATTTACACTTGATTATTCTTTGAATTTATTATATCATTAAATTAGCTTAGTTATTTCCTAATAACATTAGAGAGGGGGCTCATTATGAAATACCAAGCTTCTGTAGGAGGATCAAGACCTTATAAAGGACTTATTGTTCTCATAATTAGTTTTTTTATTCTTTCTTTGATTCTATTTTTTAAATTTCCAAATACAAGAACAATAAGTTTGATTTTAATGGGTGTATGTTTATATATGACTACTTATTCTTTTCTTGTTAATAAAAAAGTTTACATTGAATTTTTAGATGACAGAATAATTTATCGAAGTGCATTCAAAAAATACAATATATTTGTCCCAGATATAGAAAAAGTGAACTTCAAATTGAAATATCCTTTTGATATGATTTTTGGACCATTAACTATTAAAGTTAAATGTAAGAATTGTAGTTTTTTTCTTAATCTTTGTTATTTTAGTCCTGAAGTTTATGATAAATTTAAAAAAATTAAATAAATATTTTTTTAATATAAAAATGCTTAGAGGTCTCTAAGCATTTTTATATTAAAGTTTATTGAAATTTCCAAGCTAATACTCTACTTATTTTTTGTCCTTGGCTCATTTCCAAAACTCTTATCTCTTCTATATTTTGTTTATCCAAAAGTTTTATCAAAGGCTTCAAATTGTCTTTATTAGAAACTAAAGTTGTAAACCAACTTACATTTTTAGAGAATTTTACACTTTCATTAATCATTTTTTTTAAAAACAAAAGTTCTCCTCCATTACACCATAATTCAGCTTTCTGTCCACCAAAATTCATACCTTTTTTTATTGCTTTATTATCTTTGCTAAGGTTATTTACTTTTCTTTCATTTGCTTTTATAGCCTCTTCTAAAGAAGAATGAAATGGTGGATTACACATTGTTAAATCAAATTTTTCATTATTTTTTATTATCCCACTAAATATATTATCTTTGTTCTTTTGAAGTCTTAATTCTATCTTATCTTTCAAATTTTCATTCGAATCAATAATTTTTTGAGCATTTAATATAGATTCTCTACTAATGTCAGAGCCTACAAACTCCCAATTATAGCTTTGACTCCCTATTATTGGATATATACAATTTGCTCCTGTTCCTATATCCAAAACTCTTACATTTTCTTTTTTGTCCAACAGTTCTGCAATATAATGAATATAATCTGCCCTTCCTGGTATAGGAGGTACTAAAAAACCTTTGGGCACCTCCCAGTTTTGAACATTATAGAAAGTTTTAAGTAATGCTTTATTTAGTAAAATAACTGCCTCATTATTACTAAAATCAATAGTATCTTCTCCCCTTGGATTTTTCTTTACAAATTGTTTTAATTCTGATAAATTTTCTACTAAAACTTCAAAATCGTACTTTCCTTTATGAGGATTATTAGGATGTAATTCTCCCTTTTTGATTATATTTTTCAATTTTACTCCTTAATTTTTAAAATGTACCTTAATTTAATTATCTCTTTTCTCATATAAATTGACTTATAATAATTTTTCTAGTATTATAGCATATAATTTATAAAATATGAGCTATTCATTTTAGGAGATTTTATATGAAAAATTTATCTTTTCGTTTATTTAAATTAATTGGTGGTTTATTCCTCTATTCTTTAGGAATTATTATCACTATCAAAGCAAATATAGGCTATTCTCCATGGGATATTTTTCATGTGGGCCTTGCACAAACTTTTGATATAAGCATTGGAACAGCTTCTATTTTAACAGGACTTATAATAGGAATTATAACCATTCTATTAGGAGAAAAACTTGGATTAGGAACTATTCTAAACATGGTGTGTATAGGTATTTTTATTGATATTTTGATAAAACTAAATTTTATACATAAATCAACCTCATTCTCCGTTGGAATTTTAATGATGATTTTAGGTTTATTTATTATTGCTTTTGCTTCATATTTCTATATTAATTCTTCATTTGGCGCAGGGCCAAGGGACTCTTTGATGGTTGCATTATCAAGAAAAACAAAACTTCCTGTTGGAATTTGTCGTGGTTCTATTGAAATTATTGCTCTATTATGTGGATGGAAACTTGGTGGAATGGTTGGAGTAGGAACTATTTTATCTGCATTTTGTATCGGATTTTGTATTCAACTTACTTTCAAAGTCTTAAAATTTGATGTAAGTACTGTAAAACATGAAACACTTAAAGATACTTTTAATTCTTTTGGTTCATTAAAATAAAAACTCTAAGAAAACTTAGAGTTTTTGTTTTATTATCCAGCACCTAAATCATCAATGAATTTAGAGGTTTTACTTATTTCATTTTCATTTACATCTAAAATTTTTGCTATGATTTTAATTAGGGTCTGCTGAATTAGAAGTAGTTTTTGAAACCTTGGGCTTCTGCCCAAACCCGACCAGCAACGGTTGCTGGACACCTTATAATTAAATTTTTAATATTTTTATGTATGTACATGATTTTATGGTTTTTTTGTACCCTCTCACTTTACGTTATATATTTTACCAATCTCTTGTTGCTATAAGTTCTTCTATATCTGGTTCAAATCCATAAGCTTCTGCTAATTTATAAAATTCTTCTGCAAGATATTCTCTTGCAATAGTTTCTATTTCACTACCATTTTCATTAAATTCACTTTCTAATTCATTAATTTCCTCTGTTGAACTTTGAGTTATTCTATAAAGTTCTTCCAAATTTTGAGGATTTTCTTCTTCTATTTTTTCACACATTCTAATAAAAATATCTTTACATTTATCCACCAAAAAACCTGGATAATAGCTATCTTTATACATTCCTTTTAAAATTTCATCTACATATACTTTCTCATTTTTTAACATACTATTCTTCCTCCTCATAAGATAATTCTACATTAATAATTTCTATTACTAATTGACACAAGTCATCATTTATATTGTTCTATTGATTATACAAGTTTCCAAGCTATTTTTCAACTATATAATTCATAATATTTTTTTATACTTATAGAAAAATATAAATGTTAATGTGATAAATATTTTTGTGTAAATTAAAAAATCTTGAATAAAATCAAGATTTTTTAATAACTTTATTTTTAATGATCCATAAACTCTTCAAGCAATTTAATAAATTCTTCTTTTACTTTTCTTACTTCTAACCAAAAAGCAACGTTCGTTAATGTTAAACCTAATAAAAACATGAAAAATGGAGTTAATAATTCACCTTTAAATCCTCCATTATTTATCAAATTTTTTAAAAATAATTTCCCTGTTATTCCACCTATAGACAAAGCGAAAGACAACCATATAATCACAAAAATCTCTACTAAAATATGCATTCTCATTTTAATTTCGATTATTGTTTTTTCCTCATTTTCAATCATTCTTCCTATTATTACTGGTAAAAAGTTATTTCTATAAGAAATTTGTCTTTCAATTTTAAAACTATCAAGTTCTACTTTTCCCCAAAATTTCTTACTATCTTTAAACTTTATAAAAGGCCTATTAACATCTGTATTTTTCTGTAATATTTCTACTATTTTTTCTCTCCTACAATTACATTTTAAACTATATTTTTCATACGGTAAGATTTTCATGTTAATCTCCTAAAACTCTTTTCTCAAATAAACCATATCTTTAAGTAAAATTCCATTCTCGTAAATAGGATGATTATAATTATCTATGAAAAAATTTTTAATCCTATGAGAATATTTAAATCCAAGTTTTTCATAAAAAGGTAACGTTAAAGGACTTTCTCCTGTTCCCACACACATTGTTTTCCCTTTATCTTTATAAAATTCAAACAAATAATTTATAAGATACTTCCCATATCCTTTTCCTTGATAATCTTTGTGTGTTGCAATATTTTTTATTTCAAAATTACCTTTAGTTTCCTCAATAACAATACAAACACTAACCAAATTCTCATCAAATAATGCAAACATTTCACCTTTATTTATGTATTTTCTCACCATGTCTTCTTGTTCATCAGCTAAAAGTAATAAATCCATAAATTTTTCTCTATTTTCACATATCAATTCCACTTCCATTAGATTTTCTCGCTAATCCACTCATAAAATTTATTTACATCTTCAAAAATCTCATTTGGTTTTAATTCCTTTAACTTTTCTAAATCAACAAGTTGAGCCCAAGCAACTGATACAACTGGAATCCCTACTTTTCTACTTGCTGTTATATCACTTGGTGCATCTCCAACATAAATAAACTCTTCTTTTTCAAATTTATTAAAATAATTTAATACACGTTCTATCCCCTGTGGTTTACTAGGCCCACTTACTACCCCAGTTTCTATTATCTCAAAATATTCATCTATAGAAAACTTTTTCAAAGTTATATCTGTGCTATATTTACCTTTTCCCGTTACCATTGCTATTTTTATTCCATTATCTTTTAAAAATTTAAGAATATCAATGATTCCATCAAAAGGTTTAGGACACATTTCGTGATACTCTTCATAATATTTCAAATAATCTTCTACCCCTTTATCATAAAAATTTGGAGCTAAAGCCATTATTGTTCCCTCTTCTGAAGGCCCAAAAGTTGCTATAATTTCTTCATCAGAAACATTTTTATTTATAAGAGGTTCTATTGATTTTTTAAATGCTTTAATACATAAAGGTACTGTATCCCCAACTGTTCCATCTAAATCAAATATTACACATTTAATCTTTTTCATATTTTTTCTCCCTTTTTTTATTTTTCTAAAGCATACTTTACAGCACTTTCTGAATGAAGCTTTGTAGTATCAAAAATTGGAATTTCCACATCATTTTCACTAATAAGTAATGGAATCTCTGTGCATCCTAATATTATTCCTTCAGCTCCATCTTTAACCAGTTCATTAATAATTCTTATATATTCTTGTCTTGATTCATCTTTAAACTGGCCTTTAACTAATTCTTCGTAAATAACTTTATGAATAATATTTTTATCAGTTTCATTTGGAATTATTACTTCTATTCCAAATTTTTCTCTAATTCTTTCTTTATAAAAATCTTGTTCCATTGTAAATTTAGTCCCTAATAATGCGACTTTTTTTAAATTCAGTTTTATTATATTTTCTCCAACGCTATCTGCTATATGTATTAATGGAATTTTCACTTCTTTTTCAATATCCTCAGCCATTTTATGCATAGTGTTTGTACAAATCACAATACAATCTGCTCCTGATTCCTCTAATTTTTTAGCTATATCAACCATTATTTCTGTTAGTTTTCCCCAATCTCCTTTATGCTGAAGCTTTTCTATCTCTCCAAAATCAACTGAATGCATAATACATTTACAAGAATGTACTCCACCTAATTTTTCTTTTACCAATTCATTAATAAGTTTATAGTATTCTATAGAAGATTCCCAACTCATTCCTCCTATTAATCCTATTGTTTTCAATCCAATTCCCCCTATTATTTTTTTACAAAATCATAAAATTCTTTTAATTCTAATTTTTTTCCTTGAGACAAATAATGCCACCTAATTCCTTCAATAGCTCCTTCCAAAGCATATAATCGATTAATACAAGCACTTTTGTCTATCTCTCTAATTTTTAGCCATGCTTCTTTACTTCCAATTTCTGTTAATTCTTCTACCTTATAAATCCCTACTAAATTCAATTGTTCCTCAACATTTTTTCCAATATTTGGAAGTTTTGACAATTCACCCATTTTTTTACTCCTTTTTAAATAATTCTAATTATCTCTATTTACCACTTGAGCAATTTGCTTTAAATTATTTTTTTCAAAGTATTTATATAATTTCATTCCTACTTTTTGGGCAACTTTTTGTGATGGGATATTTTCTAGTATTGTATATGAATATAATTTCTCATAATTTAACACTTCAAATGCATATTTTTTACATGCAATAGCTGCTTCTGTTGCATAGCCTTTTTTACAATAATCTTTTATAATATGAAATCCCATTTCTGGTACAACTTCCCCATCAATATTTTGCATAGTTATACCACAATCACCTAAAAATATGTCACCATCTTTTAATATTACTGCCCATAAACCATGTTTATACTTTTTATAATTATCAATATTCCAGTTTATCCAATTTTCAACTTCTTTTTCACTAAATGGATGTGGATAAAACCTCATTGATTCAATATCTGAAAGAACTTTTGCCCATTCTTCCTTGTCTTCCATAGTAAGCTCTCTTAGATACAGTCTTTCTGTTTCAATTATTTTCATTAATATCAGCTCCAAATCTATCTACTTTAATATTACTGCTTTTCCTCCCACGTACACTTCTTCTACCTCTTTATTTTGATACTTTAATTTAACATAAATTCTTGATGGTGTTTTCATACAATCACCCTGTTCTACTATAAAATCTTCTTCTTCATATCCTAAATATTTATACATATAACAGGCTAAAGCTCCATTAGCTGTCCCTGTTGCCGATTCTTCTTTTATTCCATACCTTGGCGCAAAATCTCTAGCATGAGCTGAATTATTTTCAATAGTTTCAGTACAAAATACATGAATTCCTGCAACATCATATTTTTCAGTAAGTTCTATCATTTTTTCATAGTTAGGTTTCAAAGACCATAGAACTTTTAAATCTTTAACTGAAAAAATAATATCTTTAAGCCCTGTAGATACAATCTGTATAGGTGTTTCTTCTATATCATTAAAATCAATTTTTTCAAAACATTCTATTATTTCATCTTTTCTCAAAACTTCCATGAACTTAGGAATATTTTGTTCCATATACACATTATCTCTATAAATTTTTATTTTTAATAATCCTGCCTTTGTTTCCTGCAAGTAATTACCTTTTTTTATATAACCTAAATCTCTCAAAAGATTAAATATAGCAATCGTTGCATGTCCACATAAGTTTACTTCATCTACAGGAGTAAAAAATCTTACTTTAAAATCTGCTTTATCCGATTTCATTACAAAAGCTGTTTCTGAATATCCAACTTTTTTTGCAATATCTAACATTTCTTCTTTTGTTAGATAATCTGAATCAAGTACTACTCCTGCTAGATTACCTCCAAGTTTATTATCTGTAAATGCTGATATATCATAAATTTTCATTTTATCACCTCAAAATTAACTGCCCACCTAAACCATATCATTTTTTATTGATAAATACAATTATTTATTGAAAATTAAAAACTCTAGGTTCCCCTAGAGTTTTTTACTCAAATTTTCATTTTACTCGCACAAGTTGCAATAAAAATATCTATATATTTATCTAAGATAGATTGACCACCATAATTATCTTCGTAAAATCCTGTTATTATAAATCCTGCTTCTATTTGCCCATTTATTTGATTTTCAAGGGAATGTCCAAATTCAAAAGGAAGCTTATTTTCTATAAATTCTTTTATCTCAAAATCAGAAAAAGTTTTTAAGTCTGAATAAGGAATAGAATTAATTACTTTCAACTCCCCTTTTTCCATACTTTTATAATCAAAAATATAATTTATTGGATTGGTAAATCCTGATAATAAACGACCTCCTGTTTTCAAAATTCTATTACACTCTTTCCATACAACCAAAATATCATCAACAAATAAATTTGATATTGGATGTACTATCAAATCAAATTCTTCATTAGCAAAACAAGACAAATCTCTCATATCTCCTTGTACAAAAGTAATTTCAAGATTATCTCTTTCTGCAACCATTTTATCTTTATTTAATTGTTCTATTGAATTATCAAAAACTGTTACTTTTCCACCAATAGCTGATAAAATTGGAGCTTGTTGACCTCCACCACTTGCTAAACAAAGAATCTTTTTCCCTTTTATATCTCCAAACCAATTTATAGGAACTTTTTTAGTTGGTGTTAAAAAAATTTCCCATTCTCCTTTTTTAGCCATCTCTATAATTTCTTCTGAGACTTCCTTTGTCCATTGATTTCCTTCTTTTACTTCATTATCCCATGCATTACTATTATGCTTTACATAATCCATAATTATTCTCCCTTTAATGAGCTTTCAATTTCAACCATTCTTTTATCTCTCAACATTGGCTTCTCTTCTAAATACCATTTAAATGTTTTCTGTAGTCCTTCTTTTATTCCTATTTTTGGCTCATATAAATTATTTAGGTTTCCCAACAGGAAACACCCTACAAAACCTATTCCCCCAACACTCTCTTCAACAGCTCCAATGCAGGTTCATCACTTAGGTCATTGGTTCCAAGCTCTCCACGGAATGCTTTTGATAATATAGATTTTTCAAGTAAATCAATTTGTTCTTCCATATTAAGAAGGTCTTTTGCGTCTTCTTCGGCTTTTAGTAGAGCTTCTATTCTAGCAACAATTTCTTGTTGTTCTGGTAGAGGTGGTAAAGGAAGTGTAACATCATTTAAAATTTGTAAGTTAATATTCTTTTGAGCTGTAGCAGGTGCAAGGTGTTCTAAATCTCTTTTTATTAGTTCAAAATAAAAATTTACATATTCAGATAGGTCAACTACGGTACTAGTAATAAATCCTACAACACTATCAGGAAAGCAACAATCATAACTTAATATTGCCGTATCTCCAATATTTGCTGCAATGGTTATACAAACAGTCCCTTTTGGAAATAATCTACTTTGTTCTTTACCAAATTCACTTAAAGTTTGATTATGTTCCACTATATATCTTCCACTTCTAGCAACATCTCCCGTTTGAATAAAAGGATAATTTCCACCAAATAATCTCATATCATTTCTTGGTCTATGCTGTGATTTACCTCTTGCAAGGTCACCAACATCCCCCAACATCACCCATTCCCAACCTTGTGGCAAATCATAAGGTTTTTCATCATCAGAAATTTTCATTTCTTCTACCGTTTTTAGTTTAGGCTTTGAAGGTTTTTTCTTTCCTTCTAATTCAGCTTTTTTGCACTCTTTTTCCCAAGCTTTTATCTTTTCTTCATTGATTTTCTCTAACAAATTATTAATTGTTAATTCTTCACTATTAATTGCCTTCTCTTCTCTCCATTGTCTTGTCAATTCTCCAGTAAAAGCCTTATGAAGTATACTTGCTCTACGAAGTTCAAAAGATTCTTTAGCTTCTGCTATTTTTTCTTTTGCTTCTTTTATTTTGGAAAGCATAGATTCAAGTTTAGTGACAATTCTTTTTTGTTCTGATAGTGGGGGGAGAGGGACTTTTATACTTTGAATTTTAGGTGCACTTATATTCTTTAGAGTATTTCCTGACCCTAATTCTTCTATTTGCCTCCAATAATAAGAACCTTTAAAATATTTTTCTAAGTATTTTGCATTCACTTTAGGACGAATTCTTATCATATATGAAGCAAAAACACTTTCATTATTACTTAAATTAAAAATCCTAAAATTTTCTCCAATAGAACCTGAACGAGAAATTAATATATCATCAACAAACAATTGATATGCTCCTATTTTATCTGGATTTTCCTGACAAAAAGGTACTGTATCCCAATCAAAATTATCTTTGGTAATATCAGTAGTTCTTAAATACTTAATATTTCCAACTTCACTAGCTTTAGTAGTGTATCCGTATTGAGGTTGCGATGAAACACTCCCCAACATCACCCATTCCCAATTACTCGGAATCTCATAGGGTTGCTCTTCTTTTGGTATTAGTGCTTCTTTTAGTAATTCTTCTATACTTTTACTCTCTTTTTTCTTAGCCATTACTCTTCCTCCACAATCTTTATAAGTTCCTCTTTTGAAGGAAGTATCGTCATATATTTACTAGCAAAAATTTGCTTGTTATCCTCAGGAAGAGTTATTTCAACCAAAGTATCATTTTTTTCTTTACAAATTATTATTCCTATAGTTTTGTTTTCATCATCCATCTTTACAAATCTATCATAATAATTTACATACATTTGCATCTGTCCAAGGTCTTGATGTTTCAGTTTTCCTATTTTCAAATCTATAAGCACAAAACATTTTAGAATTCTGTTATAAAATACCAAATCCAAAAAAAAATGCTCTTCATCAAAGGTAAATCTTACTTGTCTTCCTTGAAATAAAAAACCTTTTCCAAGTTCCATTATAAACTTTTCTATATGGGAAATTATTGCAGTTTCAAGGTCATTTTCGCTATATTTTGAAAGTTCAGGAAGTCCCAAAAATTCTAAAATATATGGGTCTTTTACAAGGTCTTTTGGATTTTCTATTATTTGCCCCTTTTGAGATAGTATTTTCATTTCTTCCCTATCTCTGCTTAATGAGAGCCTTTCATAAAGAGCCGAATCCAATTGCCTTCTTAATTCTTTTGTACTCCAATTATTACTTATAGCCTCAATCTCATAAAAACTTCTTTCATCTGAATTATCAATATTACATAGCATAATATAATGAGAAAAGCTAAGTTCAAATTTTGCAGAAGGCTTCTGCAAAATTGAATAAGTCAGATAAAACTTTTTCATATTAGCAAGATTTCTTTTTGAAAAACCCTTTCCAAACTCTTCTGTTAATTTTATTGATAAGTTTTTTAAAAGGTTTTTCCCATAGTCTGCACGTTCTTTCCCTTTTTGCTCCTCTTCTACTATAAGCTTTCCTATTTCAAAATAAGTATAAACCATTGTGGTATTTACTGTTTTTTGAACTTGAGTTTTTGCACTTATTAATAAATCCGATACGGTTTTATAAATACTATTTATTTCTAAATCATACATATTTTATCACCTGTAAAATCCATTATTCCTTCACTCCACACATATGAAGTTCTTTTATTACGCTTTTTAAAAGGTCTACTGCTTCTTCAAGCTTTCCTATAGCTTCTTCTGCACTTTCCACAGGATTTGGTAAGTCATCGTGGTCTATTTGGTTTTCATCTCTTATAAGTCCCAAATCAAGAGAATAATTTTTAGCCTTTATTTCATCTATGGTAAATCTTGACCATCTTTCAATTTTTTCTTTTTCTTCCCAAGATTTATCGAATTTATCTTCAAAGTCTTTAAAATCAAATGGTTTTAATTGAGTATTCTTACCAAAATTTTGCATATTAGTTCTTAAGTCAAAAAAATGAATTTCTTTTGTATTTCCTTCATCCTCTACTCCACGAGTAAAAAACAGAACATTTGTTTTTACCCCTTGAGCATAAAATATGCCTGTAGGAAGTCTAAGAATAGTATGAAGATTACATTTATTAAGTAATTCTTCTCTTACTTTCATTCCTTCACCATCTTGGAATAAAACATTATCGGGAAGAACTACTGCCGCTCTTGCTTTTCCATTAGATTTTAATGCACGATAGATATGCTGTAAAAAATTCAATTGTTTATTAGAAGAGTTAATTAAAAAATCACTTCTTGAGGGCTTTTCTCCACCTTTTTTTGTACCAAATGGAGGATTTGTAAGGATAATATCATAACCTTTCATCTTTTCGCCCTTATCAGAAAGAGTATCCCCTAATTCTAATTTACCATCTATATCGTGTAAAGTTGCATTCATTAAGGCTAATTTATGCGTATCTCCTACTAATTCACATCCCGAAAATGCTTCTTCAATTTGAAATTTTTGTTCTTTTTCACCTAGAGAGAGATAATTACTATTGTTATCCTTTAGATATTTATCTGCTGCAATCATAAACCCAAAAGTTCCTGCAGCAGGGTCATTACATTTATCTCCAATTTCAGGTTTAATTAATCTTACCATTAGATCAATTAAAACTCTTGGCGTAAAATATTGCCCAGCTCCAGATTTTTTTTCGCTGGCATTTTTTTCCAAAAGTCCCTCGTATAAATTACCTAGTCCTTCTTCTTTTGCTTCGTACCAGTCAATTTTATCTATTTCTCTAATGATTTTTTCTAAGTTTTTAGGTTCTTCTATATTTGTGGAAGCTTTATTATAGATATATTTTACTTTACCTTCTCCATTTTCTCCAAGATAGGCAAGAATAGATTTATATTTATCCATAAGTTTTTTACCTGATTCTTTAGTTATATCATCCCATCTAAAACCCTCAGGAATTTTTACTTCTTGGACTCCATTTGTTCTTTGTATCTCTTCTTGTCCTGTTTCTTTCATCATTTTCAAAAAAAGTATATATGTAAGTTCTGTAACATATTGATGATAAGTAATTCCATCATCTCTTAGTACATTACAAAGATTCCATAATTTTTGAACTATATCGTAAGTTGCCATATTTCCTCCGTTTTTTCTTATGCTGTTTCATACAAATTTTTGTTTAATTCTTCTAATAATTCTAGTAATTTCCCATCAAAAATTTTATTAATTCTATTAAATCCACCTTGTGTCTTAAATGCACCTTTCTCAAAATCTTCCTGGTGCATAATATTTTCTTTTAAAAGATGGTCTTCAATGGTATTTAACCAGTTTTTTTGTATGGTACTCCAAGTTTGTTTATTTCTTATTTTATTTACTGCTAATTTTATTCTATCTTCATGACTAACCATAGGTTCATTATTAATAGCATTTTTTATAAAAGATATAATATCAACCATTATATCTTGATTATTAAGTTCCTTATAAGCAGAATTAAGAGCAACTTCCGAAAAATCTTCTTCTTGCATTTTTAGTTTCAATTCTTTTAATTGTTCCCTATTTATCTTAGAAGGGTTTGTTTTAAGAAGTTTCAAAGCTTCTATCTTATCTCCATTAGCTAAAACATATTCTTTAAAAGATTTTAAATAATCATCTGGTTTTTTATCAGATTTACCATATCCCCTTTTTCTTCCAATAACTTCATCTGGATGATGAGAAATATATTGTTTTACAGGAAGATTTTTTATTGTATCTAGATACATAAAAAGCTCAATATCATCAAATATCTTTTGTGTAGCATCTTGAATTGGTAGATTTTTTATCTCTTCTATGTATTCTTCCGGAGATTTATTTCCAGATTTCAATTTAAAAAATTCTTGTAGTTCCTGCTTTTCAATTAGCGATTTTTTTCTTTGTATTTTTGCAATAATTTCTTTTCTTTTAGTCTCTTTATATTCTTCTTTATCTATTTTCCCTAATTCATCAAACATTTCAATAAAAGTCTGTTTTGGGTTTTTTACTATAGGATTCATATCTGTAAAATCTTTTAAACTATCATAAAGGCCTACAGCATCAAAGATTTTAAAATGGTCTTTCCCAATTTCAGGACACAATCTTGTACCTCTTCCTATCATTTGTTCATAAAGTATTCTTGATTTTACCCTTCTTAAAAATACTAAATTACAAATTTTTGGTACATCTATACCAGTAGTTAACAAATCAACTGTTACAGCTATATTTGGAAATTTCTCAAGTTTAAATTTTTTTATTACCTCTTCTTGGTCTTTTTTTAATGCTCCTGTTATTTTTTTAATTGCATTGTCATTTAACTCGCAACCACTATTTTCAAACTCTTCTTTTAGTAATCTTACAACCATATCAGCGTGTTCATCTGTTGCTGCAAAAATTAAAGTTTTTTCTTCAGAATAAGGGTCAAGATGCTTAACCAATTCTTTTGCAATCGTTCTATTAAACGATTCTGTAACAACTCTTTTATTAAAACCTTCCACTTCAATTTTTAATTCATCTTCTAAAACCTCTTTACTTACAATATCATTTTCTCTATTGTAATAACTTACATCCTCACCAATTTCCCATTTTATTCCTTTTGTATTTAATTCAGTCTCAATAAGATATGGTGGCTCATAGTCAACTAAAGTTCCATCAACTATAGCTTGTTCATAAGTATAATCATAAACACTAGTTCCAAAAATATCTTGTGTATGAAGAGCAGGGGTTGCTGTTAACCCAATTTTTACTGCCTCAAAATATTCTATAACAGTTCTATATTTACTTATATAATCTATTTGATTTTTAAATTGTATCTCGTCTTCGTCTAGTTCCCTGTCTAATATATATCCTCTATGAGCTTCATCTATAATGATACAATCATATTGCCCTACACTAGGTTTAAGCTCATCCGAATTATTATAGAGTATTCTTCTTACCAATCCTTGAACAGTTGCAATATGCACTCTGGTTGTGTCTTCAGGTTCTTTTTCTTTCATTTCCTTTATATCATAAAAACTTTCAAAAGGTGTTAAATCTTCCATTATAGCATTTTTAAAACTACCTGTTGCCTGAATCCCTAAGCTACCTCTATCTACTAAAAACAGTATTCTTTTAAACCTTTCAGATGCCAATAATCTATATATCAAAGCTATAGCCGTTCTTGTTTTCCCTGTTCCTGTTGCCATAGTTAATAAAATTCTCTCTTTTCCGCTTATGATTGCATTTTCTACTGCTTTTACAGCGTCCATTTGATAGTTACGAAGATTTAAACCTTCTTTTGCAAGTAAATAATTATATGATGTATTTTTTAAATCAGTATTTGCTTTTTCTATATCTTTTCTTAATAATTCTTCAATATCTCTAGGAGAATACCAATTTTTTAAAGCTTTTGGATGATTAGTCTCTTTTCTTCCATCAAGAAACCAAACACCAGATTTTTCTTCAATTACTTTATTATATTCTCTTCCATTTGCTGCAAACATAAATGGTACATAGTATTCTCCAAATGGAGCTCCTATTAAAAATTCTTCTTCCCCAGTTTTTTTTGCTAATCTAGAATATAATTTAGATTCATCTAATACAGAGATAACATCTGTAGATTTCTTTTTCGCTTCTATTATTCCTACAAACTGTAGGCCTAAAAACATTGCATAATCAACTTTTTTCCCTTTTGTCGGCCATTCAGCAATTACTAAATTTTTTCCCTTTTGAGGTCTAATACCTTTTGAATACCTCAAGTTTTGAGTATCTGCTTCCCACCCAACACTTCTTAATTGTTCATCAATAATTTTTCTTGTTTCTTGTTCTGTATACTTTATTTTAGCCATTGCCTCAAAAGATATAATTTTTTTGCTTTCTTTATCTCTTATTGATTTATTTGCTTCTTGTAGTTCGTTAAACTCTTTAACAAGTTTATCATTTTCTTCTTTTAGACTTTTCAATTCAGAAGAATAATCAATTTTTTTAGGCATTACATACAAGATTTTTCCAGAATCAAAGGACAAGTCACTTCCATAAACTTCTTTAAACCACGCCGAAAGTTTAACTGCCATTGACAAATATACGTTTGCATCATCAAAAGAATCATAGCCATCATGACTTGCTTTATTTCCAATAATTCTCAAACTATGAAATATTTGGTCTATTTCTCTGTCTATCAAATCTTCTCTTTTAAGCATTTTTAATCTGTCGGCTTGTGTATTACTTTCAGGTTCTCTTAAATTCTCTTCTTTTATGATTAATTTTGCTATATTTTCAGCTAATAGTCTTAACTTAGTCAATGTAGTATTTGGGTCATGATGTAAATTTTTTTCTGCAAATTCACCAATGTTGGCTAAAGTTTTCCAATCATTTTCTAGAAATTCAAAATTGCTGTGCATACTTCCTCCAATAATTTTCCTTTTATTTCTTATATACTTCTTTTATCAAACTTAAAATATATTCCAAATTATCATCATTATCAAAAACTATCTCATAATCTCCGTTACCCCAATGACCTGTATTTGAAACATTTTTAGCCAAAAATTTCGGGTCTTCTAATTCTCCAAGTTTTACATTTAACCATAATTTTAACTGTGATTTTTGAATTAACAAATCAAATATGTTTTTTTTATCTTTCTTGAAAGCTATATATCTTTTCTTAAAGTCCATATTAAGGTCTGGAAGCATTTCCAAAACTTTATCTTTAAAAATTTCAAATAATTCTAAGCTTTCTACAGAGCCTAAAGTCTTATGATAATCTAAGGTATAAGTTATTATTTCCTTATTTACTTTTTCAAATAGTTCTCCAGAAGGTGCAATAGTTTTTATACTTTCGCTTATTCTCTTACCTTTTATTTCCGTAAAACTTATTATATCATTTTCAAATCTCTTTAACTCATAAAGTTCTATAGGAAGGTCTTTAAAATTTATAGTTTCTTTTTGAAATTTTGAAAAGCTTTGAGATATAAAAACTATTTTGGATTGTGACCAGTCTACATCATCTCTTTTTAAGTTCTTATCTAATCTCTCATTATACTCCAGAATAAATTCCGCTTTATTATTTAACATAGTTCCTAAATAAGCATATCCTTGGTCTATTACACTGTAGTTAGTACCTCTTTTGTATTCGATAATTACAAAAGATTTACTACTCTCATCAAAACACAAGGTGTCAAATCTATAATTTTCTATAACAAATTCACTTTTTACAAGAGTTAAATCAAGTAAAGAGGATAAGTTCTCTTCACAAAAATTTTGAAGGTCTTTTTCAAGTTTAAATTCTTTTTCTTGTAAAGGTGATAAGGTTTTATTATTTTTTATTTGTAATAAACTCATATTGCCCCCCATAATGTTAATCTCTTTAAAACATTAATATAATTATACCTTTTTTCACTTCCCATTTCAAAAGAAAATTATGATTTCTTAGTTATCTATATGATAATAAAAACAGGATACCCAACATAGAAGTATCCTTAAAAATTATTTTTTTTCAGTTCTGTTTCTAACTCTTTGATACTTGGTCTATTCCTATTATATACTAAAAATCTACATCCATCATCATATCATATGAGTCTAAATAAAATTCCATACTATCTGATATTCCCTCTACAAATTCTTTATAATCTTCTTTACTAACTTTTCCTATCTCACTCATAAATTGATAAAATTTCTTTAAACTTGTTGCATTTTCTTTAATTATTGCTTTACTTGACCACATACATTTTCTTATAAAAAAATCTCCTAAGAAACCGTCTATATACTCCATTCCATCTTTTGGTTCTTGCGATTCATAGTATAAAAGAAATTCATTAATATAAAAATCTGAATTATATAAATTGTTTTTCAATAGTTTTTTTACTTAACTTTTTTGATTCAAGCCATTTTGAAAATTCCTCTATAAGTTTTTCATTCTTTGATTTTTGAATTTTTATATTTTCTTCAAAACTATCTAGTGAAATACTTTTCTTTTTAAATTCTATTGTTGCCATTTTTTCTCCTTTTTTTATTGTTAATATAATAAATCTTATTTATATTCAAAAACCATTCCTACGCCTACTTCCCCAATATCAAGTATTTTAGATAATTTTATTTTTGAACCTAAATCTGTACAATGACAAGGATGAATTTTTTCTATCTTTTGATTTCCCAAATACTCCAAAGTTTTATTCATCAAGTCTTCTTTAGGATTCAGTAAATGGAATCCGCCAATTATATCAAATATTTTATTTATTTCAAATACTTTTCTTGCTTCAGCAACTATATTACAAATTCCCGCATGAGAGCAACCTGTTATTACAACTAATCCTTTTTCTCCTCTAAAAACTATTGCAGAATCATCAAATACATAATCATCTTCTCTTTTCCCATTTTTTAAATATTTTCCTATTGGAGTTTTATTTTCAAAATCATTTACTCTAGGTATTTCTCCTAAAAATGCCAAATTATCCGTTAAAAAAATGCTTTGTTTAGTTAATTTTACATTGAAATTAATACTTAATTGTTCTTTAGATAAATTAACTCCTATATTTTCTCCTAAAAACTCTTTCTCTAAAAAAATATCACTATGTGCAATTAATGTTGGAATTTTATATTTTTCATTTATACCCTTTTTTTTAGAATATAAATCCATTAAATAAGCCAAACCCCAAGTATGGTCATTATGTCCATGAGATAATACAACATAATCCAAATCAAGTAAACTTTCTCCCATCTTATTTGCATTTTTTATAAATATATCAGAATATCCTGTGTCAAATAGAATTTTTTTACCTTCAGTTTCTATCAAATAGGAAACTCCTGGCTCTCCAAAGTAATATTGGTCAATTTCTGTATTATTATCTACAAGTACTGTTAATTTCATTTTTACTCCTTCCTAATTAATAGAAATTTCATTGCTCTCTCATAACAATTTTTCTCTCAATTTATATGATTTTATATATCAATTTGAAGCGTGAGACGCTTCACTCCAATTAATTGTCAGCAATAGAAATATATTCTATTATTTCTGATATCTTTTACTTTATTTTTCCCAAAATTAATTAAAATCTCTGGTGCATTCTTTTTCAATATATTTCATCGTTCCTTTAAGGTTGATTCTATTTCGATATAGTCACCTATTTTATCTATAATTCGAAAAATCAAAGACTCAAAAGCATTTCCATAATCATCTTCTTCCCAAGCATTATAATAAATTGGAATTGCATTTAAACTTTTATAATTATCCTCATCAGAATTTTTAATTTCATTAATCAGCATATCAACAAATGTTGTTTTTCCATTTCCCCAAGAAGCATTCAATGCTATTACAAAAGAATCTTCTCTTATTCCTTGTTCTTTGGAAATCCTTATCAAATCTGCTATTTTATCTGCTAGTGATTTTCTATTAAATAAATCGTCTGCCTCAAAAGTTTTATTATTTAAACTCAATTTATTCCCTCCTACAATTAATGGGGTCATAGTTTGTTGCAAAACTCCAACACCTTTATTTTACTTACATAAAAAACTACGTTTTTTATATAATCCCCCCACCTTCGATGGGGAAAGAGAGGAGGAGTCGGGACGGAGCCCGAACCCACGGCAAGGAAGTATCCTCGCCACTTCATAATTCGACTAAAGATTTAAAAGCCTAAGTCTCATTATAACCAATAAAAATCTTATTTGTATTATTTTTAACTATGTACATATATTTTTTTAGTTTTGCAACT
>JAFGUR010000226.1 GCA_016938425.1 Fusobacteriaceae bacterium | reverse complement strand
GTCTTTTTTTGTTACAAATTTATCGCTAATGTTACATTCTGGCTTGTCTATCACTGAAAGTTTAGAAGTTATTAATGATCAATCAAAAGGTCTTTTAAAAATAATTAGCAGTGATATTTTTGATTCTGTTAGCGCAGGGAACAGTTTGGCAGATTCTTTTTTAAGGCATCCTAAAGTATTTTCAAAACTTTTTATAAATATAGTTAGGTCAGGAGAAATTTCAGGAAATTTAGAGGAGAACCTTTCAAATTTAGGAAAACAACTAGAGAAAGAGAAAGAGCTTACTGACAAAATCTTTAATGCCATGATTTATCCGGGGGTTGTTTTGATAATGAGTTTTATCATAGGTATTGGTTTGTCTATTTTCGTATTACCAAAAATAACGCCAATATTTGAAGGGCTAAGAGTTGATCTTCCTGCTTCGACAAAAATTTTGATATTGTTTTCAGATTATGTCCAAAACAATATTTTGCTTTTTTTAATTGAAACCTTCGGGTCTATTTTCTTTTTCGTATGGCTTATTAAACAGCGCTTCATAAAACCTTTTACTCATTATATGGTGTTGTCTATCCCGCTAATAAAAAATATTTCTCAATTTTCCAATGTTGCTAGATTTTCTAGAACTCTAAGTTCTCTTTTGAAAAGTGGGATATCTATAGATGAGGCACTCTTAATTACTAGCGACACCTTAAATAACTATTACTATAAAAACTCGGTAAAAGAAATTTCTTTGCTTGTGTCTAGTGGGGATAAACTTTCAGAGGCGATGTTGGAGCATGAAAAGTATTTTTCAAAATTAAGTTTATCGATGATTAGGGTCGCAGAAAAAGCAGGAACCCTTGAAGAGACTCTCAATAATTTAGCCCAAATGAACGAAACTAAACTAGACCAAGCAATTAAAAGAATTTCTGTTCTTATAGAGCCATTTTTGCTACTTTTTGTAGGATTAATAGTCGGCTGGATTGCCATATCAATAATTACTCCAATATATCAAATTACAGGCTCCGTTTATAAATAATATTATGCTTAATGTTTATAAAAAAAACAAAAACAATGGTTTTACTTTAATGGAGCTATTAATTGTTATTGCTATTATTTCTACTCTAGGTCTTCTCTCTTTTCCGATGTATACACATTTCTACAAGACCACCTACGCCGGAAGCGATGCTATAAAAATAGAAAATCTTTTAAAAAGAACTAGACAGAAAAGCCTGTCTTCTATTAATGATTCATCCTTTGGTGTGTTTTTAAATAGAGATGATGCAAAATTTGTTTTCTATCAAGGAAGTTCTTTCGAGACAAGAGAAGTAAATATGGATCAGGAAATAATATATAAACTTAGTCTTGTTTCTCCTGCAGAAAATGTTGATATTAATTTTTTATCAGGCCAAGGATTCCCCGATAAAGAACAAATTTTTCTTTTTGAAAGCGACAATGGTGATATAATTAGTATAGTTATTAATAAATTTGGAGGAATATTTTTAGAATGATGATATACACAAAAAATAAAACAAATGGTTTTATTCTGATTGAAGTATTGATTGCAATTGCTCTTTTTGCTGTGTTTGCCTCTGCTATGATATCGATGATTTTGGGAAGCTTGGTGGTTTTGGAAAAAGGAGCTGATTATTCTTATGCAGCTAATTTAAGTCAAGAATCGCTAGAGGCAATAAAAGTGATAGAAAATGAATCATGGAATCAGATGATTTATGATAAGAGTGCTCTTGGTTTTGAAGATGGGTGGTTTCTGGCAGGAGAAGGGACAGAAGAGAGGATTGGAAAATTTAACCGTTATATCGAATTTTCTCCTGTATTCAGGGACGAAAATAAAAATATTGTTTCTTCTACTAGTCTTACTGCAATGTTGGATGTTAATTCTTTGAATATTGAATCTGTCGTGTCTTGGGAAAATAACAATAAAGAATTATCTCTTTCCAATGCTTTGTTAATAACAAACTGGCAGTCATCAATTTGGGAACAAAACTCGTGGACTGGGGTATCTGGGCAAGAGATAATTCTTGATGAAAATAGTTTTTATTCATCCTTCAACATTCAAGCAGATGACACTTTGGATTTATTGGAAATAGCGACCGGCACTCTGGCTGTAAATGGATATTTGGAATCATCCTTTTTTGGCCCAGTTGATATTGGAGTTTTTAGCACTATCTCCTGGGAAGAAAATATCCCAAGTGAATGTCCCGACTGTTATGTGAAAGTTCAAATAAAAACAGCCGAAGATTATTTAGGGGAGCCAGCTAATTGGTCTAATACTTGGTGCGGTCCAGAAGGAGAAGATGGAGATGAAGAAGATTTTTTTGATAGTTCGGAAGGAAATTTAATTAGTATTGAACATAACGGAGACAAGTGGATAAAATATAAAATAATTTTAGGAGGCGACGGATTAAATACACCAGAAATAGAAAATTTGAAAATATATTATAAATAAAATGAAGAATATTTATCACAATAAAAAGGGAATGACTTTGGTTGAGGTATTAATATATACTGCAATTTTTTCATTGTCTATTACTAGTTTGATTTCATATTTTTTAATGGTAAATGCAATTAATATAAAAAATAATGTAATAATTAATGTTGAGAATGATTCTAAATTTATTTTTGAAACAATTGGAAAGAATATAATTAATTCAGAAAACATTATTTACCCCCTGACCGGAGCAGCAAGTTCTACATTAATTTTAGATATGTATAATTTAGAAAATAATTTAGAATTCTATTTAAACAATGGTATTTTGTATGTTAAAGAAGGGAATAGCTCCTATGCTCTTGGCTCAAGTTATATAAATATGAAAAATTTAGAATTCTTTGTAAGTGGTGATAAAAGTAAGAACGTAAAAATAACATTTTCACTTGAGACAAGCAATGGTAGTTCAAGAGAATATTTTTATGAACGTCAATATTATAATTCATTTTCAACAAGATAGGATATGGAAAACAAGGGATTTAGTACAATTGTAATAGTAATAGTGATATCTGCCGTTTCATTGTTAATGGCGGTGACAACCAGTTTTTTGGCCTTAGGAGACCTAGAAATGTCTAGTGATTACATAGGTGGGAAAAAGGCTATATATCTAGCGGAATCTTGCATGGAAGAAACCTTACAAAAAATACAAGAAAATCCAGAGTATACTGCTACTAACTTTTCTTTGTCCTTAAATGATGGATTGTGTATAATAGAGACTGAAGAGAGGCCTGAATCTAGACTGATAAAAATTGAAGCAAATACAGGGATCTATTATAAAAATATAGAAGCAGAGATTGAAACAGGCGACAAAATAGAATTAGTTGCTTATGAAATAAAATAAATGAAACTATTTGATAGCAAAAAATTAGGAATAAACATTTCTGATGAATCGATTGAATTAGTCGAGTTATCTTTTGTTTCTGAATATGGGGAAATAAGTAACTATAAAAAATATCGTATTGATAAAGGAATAATTGAATCAGGATGTATTAAAGATAGAAAAAGACTTAAAGAAATTATGCTTAATATATTTTCTTCTGGTGAAAATGGAAAATTTGGCAATGAAGAATTGGTATTTGGGATACAAGAAGAAAATATCTATTCCCATCTAGTTGAAGTAGACACTGAAAACAATTTAGAAAAAAATATTTATGAAAAAGTAAATAATTTTTTAATAAAAAACATTGACAATTACGCTGTGTCATATAGGGCAATTCATGATATTAAGATTGTTGATGACAATAAGAAAGTAGGTAAATATTTTTTTGTTTCAGCAGTTGAGAAAAAATATTTAGCAGAATGGGATAATTTTTTTAAAAAGATTGGTCATGAAATTGATTATTTTGAGTCAAAAATGATTGCTTTAAGTAGGTTAATTGACAAGAAAGAAGATAATTTATTATTGCTTGATATAGATTGCAATAAGGCCGTTCTTTCAGTATTTCTTTATAATGAAATGTTTTATAGCTATAAAATACCATTAAACAATGAATTTTTTTTAACAATAGAGTCTTTAAAATTTGATCAAATAAATTTAAAAGACAAAAACGAGATTTCTTCAAAATGTCGAGAAATGCTCTATCCAATTATTGAAGAGATTGAGCAATCAATCACTTATATTGAAAGAAAAACTAGAAGAAAAATAAATAAAATTATTTTAAGTGGAGCTGGTTCTGATATTAAAAATATAGAAAGTTATTTTAAAAAAGAAATAGTAG
>JAFGUR010000225.1 GCA_016938425.1 Fusobacteriaceae bacterium | reverse complement strand
GTGAAAAAAACTTTACATTCTTATTTTTTAAATAATTCACTGCATTTATTTTTCTCAAAATTTCTTTCCAATTTCCCCTATAAAATTCAAATAAAAATTCTTTCATCTTATTTATTATTATTTCAGTAACTTTGATTTTATCATAATCTTTTCCTGTGAGACTTCTAAGTGAAATTGCATTCAATTCCCCAAATTCCAATATATTGAGATTAACTCCAACTCCAACTATGAAATCTTCTCCATTTTTTTCCATAAGTATACCTGATAATTTTTTGTCCTCTAAATAAATATCATTAGTCCATTTAAACATATAGTCTAAATCTTCTACTTCTTTCAATCCTTCCAAAAGTGCCATCCCAGCTATAAGTGGTAATTTCATATATTCTTCTATCGATACATTTTTTTCTTCTTTTATTACAAAGCTAAACATCAAAACTCCTTCAGTTGAAAGCCATACTCTCCCTCTAGTTCCTCTACCTTTAGTTTGTTTGTGAGCTAATACTATATCAAAGCTTTTATTTATTCTTCTTTTTAAATAATCATTAGTTGAATCAATTTCATCCAAAATTTCAATCATTTTTTTCTCCTTATTTTTGTAATAAAAAATCAGGCAAATGCCTGATTTTACTTAAATCCACCGCCAAAGAAAGTAACCATTGTTAGGAACAAAAACATAAATATAAGTTTTAAATCCATTTCTCTACCTCTTTATTTTTTTTTATTCTCAACAAATTTTATCACTTTTTTCCATATTTGACAAGTAAATAATATTCATAAGTAGGCAGGCTGTTATTGTGGGTTTCTATGTGGGCAACCATAAGGAATTGCCCCTACAAATTCAAAATATTTTGTAGGGTACGCCTCTTGTGGGCGCCCTAAATTTACGAACCCCATAAAAACATTTCTTGTTATTCCTATAAATATCTTATCCAAATATAAATAGAAGCAAGAATTAAGGATTCCAAAACTATTATGCCTGAAAACTTCATAAACTGTACAAATCCTATTTTTAAGCCTGCTTTATCTCCTACAGAAACTGCCACAACATTTGTAGCTGCACCTAATATTGTGAGATTTCCTCCTAAGCATGCTCCAAAAGATAGTGCCCACCACAGTGCTTGGGTGTTCATTCCAGAAAAATGAGGCTCTAGAAAATGAACTATTTGGGAAAAGGTAGTTGCTGTAGCTACATTTCCTAAAATAGAGGCAAATAAAGCCGATATCCACATAAGAAGTAAACTAGCTAGTTTAAACCTACCT
>JAFGUR010000224.1 GCA_016938425.1 Fusobacteriaceae bacterium | reverse complement strand
ATAAATATGCAAGTAAATACTATATAAACAATTTAAACACTAAAAATGGATTAGAAGCTTTAGAGTATCTTAAGAAAAGAAATATATCAAAAGAAATAATAGATGAATTCCAAATAGGACTATCATTATCAAAGAGCAATGAACTGACTCAGTTTTTACATAATAAAAAAATAGAAGAACACAACATAGAAAAGGTTGGGTTAGCTAATCAGGGTGATAATGGATACTATGATGTTTTCAGAAATAGAATAATGTTTCCATTATGGGATATATCTGGAAACACAGTAGGATACAGTGGAAGAATATATAACACACAAGATGATGCAAAATATGTAAACACAAAAGAGACTCCAATATTTAAAAAAGGAGAACTTTTATATAATTATCACAGAGCTAAAGACGAAGCGAGAAAAGAAAAAAGTGTAATTCTAGTCGAAGGGTTTATGGATGTAATTAGAATGTATACAGTTGGGATTAAAAATGTAGTGGCACTAATGGGAACAAGCTTGACTATAAATCAAATAAATTTACTGAAGAAATTATCAACTAATATAATTGTATGCATGGACGGTGATGATGCCGGGGCCAATGCTACAATTTCAATAGTAAAAGAACTTGAGAAAAATGACGTTTTTGCTAAAATAGTTAGATTAGATGAAAAATTAGATCCTGATGAATATATTTTAAAATTTGGAGCAGAAAAGTTTATCTCCAGAATTTCAAATCCTTTAACTTCACTACAATATAAAATTAGTTATTTAAGATTAGATAAAGATTTTGAAGATCCTGAAGATATTTCGAAATATATCTCACAAGTAACAAAAGTTTTAAGTAGATTGAATGATGAAGTGACAGAAGAATTAATAATAAAAGATTTAAGCGAAGAATTTAAAATAGATTTTGATACAATAAAAAAACAGATTCAACCAAAAGAAGAAAAAACAAAGGATAAAGAAGTTACTAATATTTTGCATAAAAACATGAACAAATACTTGAAATCTGAAAGATGTTTGGCATACTATATGCTCAAATCTGATGAAGTTTCTAGAATGTATGAACTAAACATTGCGTATTTGCCATCCTTTCTAGTTAGAGTATTAGCAGATGAAATAATAGAATATAAAAAAAATAATGACGAATTTGAAATCGCAGACTTTATGACTAGTATTCAAGATAAAGAAGAATTAGTAAAACTTTTAGGAGAAATTTTAAGTCTAGATTTAGCAGAAGAAGTAAACTTTGAAGAAATAGAAGATTATATAAAAAATCTAAAAGACTACATAAAAAATAATGAAATAACTAAGCTGAAACAAAAGATAGACAACGAAACTGATTCAATTGAGCAAGCAAAACTTGCTGAAAAAATAAGAAAAATAAAGACGGAGGAATAAGATGTTTGAAGAAATAAAGACTTATGATGAACGAAAAGAGACCCTTGTATCATTAGGTAAGAAAAATGGATATGTAACATATGAACAAATTGCAAAAGAATTAAAAGGATTAGATGTTAGTGCGGATGCATTAGATGAATTATATAATATATTTACTGATGAAAACATTCAAATTGTAACATCAGAAGATGAAAAAGAAGAAGAAGAAGTAGAAATAGAAAAAGAGATAACAGTTCCTAAAGAACTAAAAATTGATGACCCAGTAAGAATGTATCTTAAAGAAATAGGTAGAATAAATTTACTTACTTTAGCAGAAGAAGTAGAATTAGCTAAAAAGATTGAAGAAGGCGACGAAACAGCAAAAAACATTTTAGCAGAAGCAAATCTTCGTTTAGTAGTATCAATAGCAAAAAGATATGTTGGACGTGGAATGCTATTTTTAGATTTAATTCAAGAAGGAAATATTGGATTAATGAAAGCAGTAGATAAGTTTGATTATGAAAAAGGATATAAATTTTCAACATATGCTACATGGTGGATCAGACAAGCAATAACAAGAGCAATTGCAGATCAAGCCAGAACAATAAGAGTACCAGTACATATGGTTGAAACAATAAACAAACTTGCTAGAATTCAAAGACAATTACTACAAGAAATTGGAAGAGAGCCAACTGAAGAAGAATTAGCAAAAGCTATGGATTTACCAGTATCAAAGATAACAGAAATTCAAAAAGTAGCACAAGAACCCGTTTCTTTAGAAACGCCTATTGGAGAAGAAGAAGACTCACATTTAGGAGATTTCTTACCAGATGTTATGAGCATGAACCCAGAAGAATATGCTACTATGCAAATGCTAAAAGAAGAATTAAGCAACGTACTATTGACCCTTACAGAAAGAGAAGAAATGGTATTAAGATATAGATTTGGTTTAGTAGATGGTAAACCTAGAACACTAGAAGAAGTAGGGATAATATTCGGTGTAACAAGGGAAAGAATTAGACAAATTGAGGCTAAAGCATTACGCAAACTTAGACACCCATCAAGAGCAAGAAAATTAAAAGACTTCATGGTTGATTAATGAAAATATCAAACAAATTAAAAAAAATATCTGAATATATTCCAAAAAACTCATTAATTGCAGACATAGGAACCGATCACGGAATACTTCCGGCATATATTTTAGAAGCAAAAATCACCAGCAAAGTAATAGCAACAGATATAAATGTTTTGCCATTAGAAAAAGCTAAAAAGAGTTTTAAAAACATAGATTTTAGACTTGGAGATGGATTAAACCCAATAAATAGTGATGAACTAGATACAGTTGTAATAAGCGGAATGGGTGGAGACACCATGATAAAAATATTAAGTAATTTAAAGCGCAAAAGCATAAATACTCTAATATTGTCTCCCAATACACAGTCATATAGATTACGTAAGTTTTTAACAAAACATAGTTTTTATATAACAAATGAAACCTTAGTTTTGGATAAAAAGCATATTTATGAAATTATAGTCTTGAAACAAGGCAAAAGAAGATATTCTTTTAAAGAACTGTGGATTGGCCCAAAAATTTTAGAAGAAAAAAGCGATTTTTTTAATGAAAAGTATAAAGAAAAACTAAAAAAATATAATTCATTTTATAAAAAAATGCCTTTTTCAATAGAAAAACTAAAAACAAAAATTAAAATATTAATATTAACAAAGGAAGTATCCAAATAATGGGCTTCTTTTTTAATGGATTAATTGTTTGAAAAACAAATAAAATATGGTATAATTTATTATGATAGGTGGTGGGCAAGCATGAGAATAAAACGCTTTTTTTCTAATGTCACAAAAATCTTGCGTAAAATAGCTATGTTGCCCATTAATGGATTAAAACAATTATTTTTAGGCATTAAGTTTTTAGCAGTAAACTTAGCAAAAGGAATATACTTTTTAATAGTGAATTTAGCAAAGGGAATAGCATTTGTGATAAAAAAAGTAGCTATTACAATTGCTCAGTTATTTAAGTATTTATTTTTAGGAATACTAACAACAATAAAATTTATTTATAAGCTTATATTTAATTTCATAAAATATGAATTTATTGGGATAAAAGTTACCATTGTTTTTATTTTTAAAAGTATATATAAAATACTAAAATTCATTGATAAAATTTTAGTAGCAATAGGTACATTTACATACAAGAATTCAATAAAAATAGGCAAAGCAATATATAAACTGTT